>DATDPG010000149.1 GCA_035292885.1 Bdellovibrionota bacterium
GTTACCTTCAAGAAACGGGAGTGCCCAAGTCCACGTACGCATTCGAAACGCCCGGAGGGCGACGAACGGTGGAAATTGAATCGTTCGAACGGATTCGAGTGGATATGGGAGCGCCGATTTTCGAGCCCGGGAAGATTCCAGTTGCGTCCGAAGCGCCGATCTGGGGGAAGGAGATCGACGTGGAAGGCCAAAACGTAAAAATTTACACGCTCTCCATGGGCAACCCGCACGCGGTGATTTTTGTCGGCCGTTCCGAGCAGTTGAATCAGGTAACCACGCTCGGTCCGAAGGTCGAGCGGCATTCTCTCTTTCCCCGTCGGACGAACGTGGAATTCGTTCATATAAAGGACGGACACCTACACGTCCGCGTGTGGGAGCGGTCGGCCGGCGAAACGTGGGCGTGCGGGACCGGTGCCAGCGCGGCCGGCGTCGTCGCCCTTCGGGAAAAACATGTGAAAAATCCTGTTCGCGTGGAATTCCGCGGTGGGACCGTGGAAATTTCGTGGAAGGACGGGGAATCGGTCTTTATGACCGGCCCCGCGGGACGCGTGTTCGAAGGTGAGGTGGACCTATGATGAATTGGCAAGGGGTCTGGGTGGCGATCGTCACGCCGTTTCGAAAAGGATCGGTAGATGTTCCAGCGTTACAAGCGTTGGTCAAGGGTTTGCTCGACGCCGGAGTTCAGGGAATCTGTCCGTGTGGAACGACGGGCGAGGGCGCGACACTCACGGATTCGGAGTTCACTCAGGTGGTCGAAGCGGTTATGGCTCAATCCAACGGAAAAGCTTGTGTTGTACCCGGGACCGGTACGGCCGATACGGAAAAGACGATCGCGCGGACGAAGCTTGCGAAGAAATTGGGGACGGAAGGTGCCCTGGTCGTCACACCCTATTATGTGAAGCCGACTCAAGACGGGCTCATCCGGCATTATTCCCGAATCGCCGAGTCGGCGGATTTTCCGATGATGCTTTACAATGTTCCGGGACGCACGGCGGTCAACATGCTCCCCTCGACGGTGGAGAAGTTGTCAGTGGATTCTCGGATCGCAGCCGTGAAGGAATGCGCGCCGTTGAATCAAGCGGCTGATTTGATTCGCCGTGTGGGAGAAAGAGTGGCGGTGTTCACGGGGGAGGATGGCGTGTTTCTGCCGTTCCTGGTTTTGGGCGGGCGCGGTACCGTATCGGTCGTTGCGAACGTTGTTCCCGAGCGCTGGGTCGAGATTTATCTTTGCGTGCAAAAAGGGGACTGGGTTAAAGCGCGGACGACATTTTTGTCGCTTGGGCCGTTTATCGAGACCCTCTTTATTGAATCGAACCCCATCCCGGTGAAGGCCGCTCTCGAGATGTTGGGTTGGATCGACGGTGAGCTTCGCTCCCCCCTCGCGCCCATATCGGAACCCAACCGAAAGAGGCTTAAAGAAGAACTTTCGAAACTTGGACTCAGGAGCTTGAAATGAAACCGATTCGCGTTGTGGTCTTAGGGGCGCTCGGTCGAATGGGAAGGGCTATTTTGGACGCCATGGCGACCGACCGGAATTTTCACCTAAAAGGAGCCGTGGTCCGGGAGAAAGCCACGCAAAAGGGCGCCACACTCGAAAAGCACGGTTTGAAGGTCTGGGGAGACGCGCCGCTTCACGGGAGTCTTGCTTCCGTGGCCACGCGCAATGATGTGGTGATTGATGTCACGAAAGCGGATGCCGTGACGCGAAACTTGCTGTGGGCGGCGAAGTCGCGCATTCCGTATGTGCTCGCCGTAACCGGCCTGGACGTGAAAACACAAAAACTCATTCAGCAGGCTTCCAAGAAAATTCCGATTGTTGCGGCTTCCAATTTCAGCATGGGAGTGGCGGTTCTGGATGAAGTAGCCTGGATTGCGGCGGCGCTCCTTCCGGAGGCGGATATTGAGATCGTGGAATCTCATCATCGGTACAAGAAGGATGCGCCCAGCGGCACGGCCATGTCTCTGGCTCGTTCGATTGTTTCCAGTGCGCAACGGAACCAGCAAATTATTTTCGGCCGCCCGCGAAAAGGAGAGCGCAAAAAAGGATCGATAACGATTCACTCCGTTCGCGGAGGCGATACGATCGGCGAACATCGCATTCATCTTTTTCTGGATGGAGAGCGGATCGAGCTGACCCACATCGCCGCCTCGCGGGCGATTTTTGCGAGAGGCGCGTTGCGCGCGGCGCGTTTTGTCGTCGGCCGGCGGCCCGGTCTTTATACGATGCACGACGTCTTAGGCCTCGGACGGAAAACGTAAAATGAGCGTTCCCTCACGATCGGAACGGATTCTGAACCTTCCGCCGTATCTGTTCGCGGACCTCGACCGGACGAAACGAGAGCTGCGAAGTCGGGGCGTCGATGTGATTGATCTCTCCATCGGCGATCCCGATCTGCCGACGCCGGCTCTCTTGATCGAGAAACTGTATGAGGCGGCGAAAAAGCCCGAGCATCATCGGTATCCCGCTTACGACGGAAGTCCCGCGTTTCGGAAAGTGGTAGCCGATTGGTACCAAGACCGTTTCGGTGTGTCTCTCAATCCGGAGAACGAAGTGCTGGCGCTCATTGGGTCGAAGGAGGGAATCGCGCATATTCCTTTGGCGTTCGTAAACCCCGGCGATCTTACGCTGGTGCCGGACCCCGGTTATCCGGTTTATGCCACGGCGACTTCGTTCGCGGGGGGAACGCCGAGATCCGTTCCGCTACTGAAAGCGAATCAGTTTCGGCCGAAGTTTTCCGAAATTCCTGCGGATGTGGCCAAACGTTCAAAGCTTTTTTTCCTGAACTACCCCAACAATCCGACTTCAGCCACGGCTGGCGTCGGTTTTTTCGAAGAAGCCGTCGCTTTCGCTAAAAGATACGAGATGCTCATCTGTCACGACGCGGCCTACACCGAAGTTTTTCTCTCCGGGGTCGAGCCCCAAAGCTTCTTGCAGGCGGCGGGAGCCAAGGACGTCGGAATCGAATTCCATTCGTTGAGCAAGACATTCAATATGACCGGCTGGCGCGTTGGATTCGCCGTGGGCAACCGGGAAGCCATCGGCGCACTGGCGAAAGTGAAAACCAACGTCGACTCGGGTGTTTTCGGCGCGATTCAGGAAACGGCGATCTCCGCCCTCCAGCATTGGAAAGAACTGCGTGACCAAAACAACCGGATCTACGGACACCGCAGGGATATCCTTTTGGAAGGACTCAAGCGATTGAAAATTCCATTTCAGATCCCTCGGGCGACATTTTATGTTTGGTGCGATATTCCCACGAAAGAAAGCTCAACCGCGTTCTGCACGCGGATTCTTCAAAAAGCGGGCGTCTGTTTCACACCTGGCGTCGGGTTCGGCGCGCACGGAGAGGGTTATTTCCGAATCACCTTGACCGCAAGCGAGGTCCGGCTTCAAGAAGCGCTGTCGCGACTGGAGAAGAACCTGTAGGACTCGTCGCAGGGAATTGGCGGGCGCCGCGATCCTGAAATCATTGGATTTGTAGAACGATGGTAATATATGGTATATAAGCCATATGTAAAGGCGGCTGCACTATTTCATCGGAAGCTGTCGCTGGTTCATAAAACACGCGGAGAGATTGCCGTAGCTGAGCTAAAAATGTGGAAAGTGCAGGCTTCCGATGCTTATCCGAAAGGGGTTAAGTATTCGATGTTTCTCGTGAATCGGGAAACCGGAGAAATATTGATTGGTTTCGATAATCACCGGCCGAAAGGGCCCCATTTGCATGTAGAGGGCAGAGAGGTGCCTTATCCGTACAGAGGAATCAGCGGTTTGGTAGAGGATTCTTGGAGATACGTTCGAAAGAAAGGATTTGAGCTATGAAACTGAAGAAAGCAAGAATCGTGGTCCGGTCGATTGACCAGGTGAAAAAAGAGTGGAAAGCCGCCCTTAAAGGAAAGCTTCGCTCGATTCAATCAAGAAATGAGGTTGTGTTTTTGAGTCTTAATTCGATTGCCAAATTACTCACGCGAGCTCGCTTGCAACTGATGGCAGCAATACTCAAGGGTAAGCCCAAATCCATTTATGCTCTGGCTAAGATGGTTCATCGAGATTTCAAAAACGTTCATTCAGACGTTCTTTTGCTGTCTGAACTGGGGTTTATCGAGCTCAAAAGTCAGGGGCAGCGCGAAGCAATAACGCCAGTGGCGAAATACTCAGGATTCGAGGTAAATTTAGCGGCTTAGAAGGGACAATGCAGATCCTGAATTTCAACTCATTTCAGCGACAGAACGGTAATGCTATCCGCGCCAGTAATCGACAAACGCTGAATTGGAAATCTTTCGCACGTCCCCGGCATCCAGATTTTTAGCGGCTACATTCTTGGTCGCTTCTTCATACGTATTTCCGATTTTGATGCCGAAGGCGGTTTCAATCTTTTCGGTCGGGACCATCCGAATCGCATCCCAGGTCAGTTTCGTACAAGCTTTCACGCAGATTTGGCAGCCGATGCACTCGTCGAATCGAATCTGGACCGGCGGAATCGGCCGGTCCGGGTAAGCGGATTTCGGCTGCACTTCGATGCAGTCGACGGGACAGAACGGCACGCAGACTTCGCACCCGGTGCAGTGGCCTTCCATGACGACCGCGACGGTTCTTGGACGTTTTTTCTTTTGCCCCGGTTCGCCCGCGTACTCCGGAATATCGGCCAGCAACTCTTTCGCCATGGGGAAAATACTATATCGGACTCGGAAATCCTTGTCAGGCGGGACCCATGCCGCCGATCTGGTGAAGACGCCGGACCTCATCCGCCGGAAGAGAGGAAATCGATCCTACGAGCCGGCTCAAAAGAATAATTCGGGCCGAATGTTCCACGCGTTCCAGTTTTTGAAGCGCGTCTTCGAGCGTTCGGCCTACCGTGACGGCGCCGTGACGTTCCAAAATGATGGCGTCGTGGTGTTGAACGATGTCCGCCAAAATAGAGGCGAGTTCCCGGGTGCCGGTCGTGGCGTAACGGGCCGTCGGAATCTCACCCAACGTCGCCACGACTTCCGGCAGGACCGGATCGGCGAGCGAGATATTCGCCAGGCTGCACGCGATGGAAAAGGGGGGATGAGCGTGGATGATCACTTCGACGTCGGGTCGGGCATTGTAGATCGCCAGATGCATCTGAAACTCCGTCGAAACGGGGTAATTGCCCCGAATTTTTTTCCCGGAAGCGTTCACGACGGGAAGATCGGACGGCCTGAGTTTCGCTTTGATCAAACCGGCTGGAGTGATGATAAATTGTCCTTTGGGTAAACGAGCGGAAGTGTTCCCGTCGTTCGCGACGGAAAAACCGAGGGTATAGAGCCGCTGATGCGTTTCGACGATCTGCCGACGCAGCGAGGACTCGAGTTTCGAGTGCACGGGGACTGTTTATCATTGGATTCACGGAGAGGCGAACAAATTTTCGAGCGAATTTAACCACTTGACTTTGATTACCTACTGGAATACCTACGCCGCAATCCCAGACCGGAGCTGACGAGTGAAGTTCTTTATCGACACCGCCAACATTCAAGAGATTAAGACCGCGCTTTCATGGGGGATTTTGGATGGAGTGACCACCAATCCCTCCCTTGCGGCCAAAGAAGGAAAGCCGTTCGATGAAATTTCTCGGGAGATCTGCAAGCTCGTTCCAGGGCCGGTCAGCCTCGAAGTTGTGACCCGTTCCGCCGAACAGATGGTGGAGGACGGCAAAAAATTAGCGCAGATTTCGGACAACGTGGTCGTGAAACTACCCATGTCGACGGCCGCCCTTCAGGCGACCAAGACACTGACCAAGAGCGGCATTCCCGTAAACATGACGCTCTGCTTTTCACCCGTACAAGCTCTATTGGCGGCGAAGGCGGGCGCGGCGTACGTGAGCCCCTTCGTCGGGAGATTGGATGACATCTCTCAGAACGGGATGGAAATCGTTCAGCAGATCGCCCAGATCTTCAACAATTATGAATTCGCGACGGAGATCCTGGTGGCGAGCGTCCGGCATCCGATCCACGTTTTGGAGGCCGCGCTTATGGGGGCGGATGTCGCCACGGTCCCGTTCAATGTCCTCGAACAGTTCGCCCGGCATCCGCTCACCGATATCGGCATGGATCGGTTTGAGCAGGACTGGAAAAAGGTTCCGGCGAAATGACGCGCGTACTCTTTTTGAGCTTGGCTCTCTCTCTGATCGCGTCGACGGCTTTGGCGCAAACGTCTCAGCCCCAGAGCCCGGAAGATTTTCTCGCATATCATCCGTTTTCCGGCCGTTTAGGGATTGGATCCACCGTGAGCCCGGAAACGTTTCTACTGATGGGGACGGTGGAAGGACACCTCGATCGATTTTTTTCCTTCGGCCCGATGCTTCAACTTGGATTGCATCGAAACACGAACTTGATCGTCCCCACATTGAGCGGGCGCTTCACGGCGCCGATCTACCCTCTGGATCGGATTAAAGTTTCGCTCCAGGCGGGTGTGGGCGGATTGATTCGCAAAGAGAATGGTTTCCGAACCTATGATTTCGACTTTGAAACCGGTATGGACCTCGATGTGTTCGTGATCAAGGGTCTTACCGCCGGATTGGGTTGGATCCTGAACGTTTCGGGCGATCGCGTGGATCGCACGGTGTGGTCGTTGTACGCCAGTGCGGCGTACCATTTTTAGTTTGAGCTTTAGTTCGATCTGTTGAACAATTTTCGAAGGAGAACCATGTGAAGATCGGTGTGTGCATCAAGCAGGTGCCGGATACAGCGAGCGCCATTCGAGTCAAGGAAGATCGCAGCGGGATCATCGAGGACGGCATTAAGTTTGTGGTGAGTCCGTACGATGAGTACGCCGTAGAAGAGGCGCTGCGGACCAAGGGAAAAGTGGCCGGGAGCGAAGTCGTGGCGATCACCATCGGTCCCAAGCGATCTCAGGAAGCTCTTCGCAACGCTCTGGCTATGGGCTGCGATCGCGCGATTCACGTCAATACCGACGGACATGCTCCCATGGACAGTCTGGGCGTCGCTCGGCTCCTGGCATCTCAGATTAAGACCGAAGCCCTGGAACTGGTCTTTACCGGACGCCACGCCGTGGACGACGACAACGCCCAGGTCAGCCAGATGACGGCGGAGCTGCTGGGCTGGCCCCATGCGACCATGGTCATTAAGTGTGAATTGGATGCCGGAGCGAAAAAGGCGCGGGTGGAACGTCCGATCGAAGGAGGCGCAAAAGAAATCTGGGAAATCGAACTCCCGGCCGTGCTGGCGGCTACAAAGGGTTTGAACGAACCGCGGTACGCCTCCCTCAAAGGAATCATGCAGGCGAAATCGAAGCCGTTAAAGGAAATTCCGGTCGCGCAGGGGGGAGTGGCGGAAACGGATCTCGCCCCGAAAGTGATTTGGTCGAATTACACCCTTCCGCCGGAGCGAAAGGCGGGAAAAGTTTTTAAGGACGATCCGGCAAAGGCGGTCCACGAAGTGGTCCGCCTGCTGCGCGAAGAGGCGAAGGTGATCTGATGGCCAACGATATTCTGGTTCTCGTAGAGACGAAGTCTGGAAAAATCAAAAAGAGTTCGTGTGAACTTTTGAGCCAAGCCAAGCGGTTGGCGGACTCGATGGGGGGACAAGTCAAGGCGCTTGTGATCGGCAAAGATGTGTCGGCTGTCGTACCGGAGGCCGGGGCTTATGGGGCGACGGAAGCCTACGCTGCGGACGACGCTTCTCTTGAAAGGTACAACGTGGAACGCTACACGTCGGTGGTGGCGGAAGCCTGCAAAAAATCTCAGGCTACGGCTTTTCTGGCCACGGCGAATTCGCTGGGGAGAGATCTGCTCCCCCGCGTGGCGGCCCGCCTGAATACCGGAATGATTACGGAAGTGACCGGACTTTCCGCGGAAGGCGGAACGATCGTCGGAAAGCGCCCCATTTATGCCGGAAAGTCCTTCGTCGACGTGCGAATTCCGAACGCGCGGCCGCAGGTCATTAGCTGCCGGCCGAATGTGTTCGAAACGGTTGCGCCGGGTGGCGGTAAGGCGGCCGTGACAAAACTCACCGGAGAATTCACTTCCATGCCGGTCAAAGCGAAGATCACGGAAGTGGTGGCCGGAAAAAGCGACAAACCGGATTTGACCGAGGCATCGATCATTGTATCGGCCGGGCGTTCGATCAAGAGTGCGGATAACTTCAAGATCATCCGAGAATTTGCCGATGTTTTGGGCGCAGCGGTCGGAGCCTCCCGTGCGGCGGTCGACGCCGGTTATGCCCCCCATGAGATGCAGGTCGGCCAAACGGGGAAGACGGTGAATCCCCAGCTTTATATCGCGTGCGGAATATCGGGTGCGATTCAACATCTCGCCGGTATGCGGACATCCAAGGTGATCGTCGCGATCAACACGGACCCGGAGTGTCCCATGTTTCAAAAGGCCGACTACGCCATCGTGGGAGACCTGTTCCAAGTTGTTCCCATGATGACGGAAGAGTTCAAAAAGATTCTCAAGGAGTAAGACGTGGCGGGCCAACCCCCAAAGGAAAGGCGAAAATCCAAGCGGGCACCTTTGGAGCTTACGGTGACCTTTCAGGTTCAGGGCCAAATGGAAAAGACCACGACGATAAATGCGAGTTCGCGAGGTTTCTTTGTGAGGACGTCGAACGCTTTACCGGTCGGAACGACGATCCCTTTCACGCTCGAACATTCCGGCCTTGGAGGCCTGTTCAAGATCGTGGGACGGATTGTGCATATTATGGAAGAGCGATCCGGGGGCGCGGGAATGGGCGTCGAAATCAAGCAGATCGCTCCGAATCAGGACCCGCAATTCGATGCTTATCGAAGCATGATCGAAAAAGCTCACACGAAAAAGTAGTCTGCGCTTGCTCGCTCGATTCGTAACGACGCTTCATTCCCTCTCGCCGATGACCCGGCGGATGATCTGGCGAATGTCGTATCAGATGTTGAATCGAACGTTCCTGCAACAAGGATGGAAGTTCGTGAATTATGGATACGCGGATTTTGACGGAGGCAGTTCAAAAATTGCTCTGCAGTCCGAAGACGAACCGGATCGGTGTTTCATCCAGCTTTATCATCGAGCGACCGATGCGGTCGATTTGCGGGGGAAGGACGTTTTAGAGATCGGGTCCGGACGGGGAGGGGGAGCTGATTACTTCGTGCGCTATCGTGGGCCCAAGTCGTATCTTGGCGTGGATCGGGCCCCCAATGCCGTGGCATTTTGCAACCGAATATATCCACATGCGGGCCTTTCCTTTGCCGTGGGAGACGCCGAATCCCTCTTCTGTCCCTCGAATTCATTCGAGGTTGTCATCAATATTGAATCGTCCCATTGCTACGGATCGATGGAGAGATTCTCAAGCGAGGTATATCGGGTCTTGAAACCGGGCGGCTATTTTGTCTGGGCTGACTTTCGAAGCCCCTCGATCATAAACGAATTGCGAACCATGTTTTCCAAGGCCGGTTTTACCCTTGCCGAAGAGAAAGACATTACGTCCAATGTGCTAAAGGCCCTCGATCAAGTGGACGATCGTAAACGCGAGGCCATTGAAGAACATGCTCCACGAATCCTGACCAGGGCCTTGAGGGAATTCGCGGCCGTCCGGGGGACCGAGATGTACAAATCATTCCTGTCCGGGCGGCTCTCGTATTACAGCTGCACACTACAAAAGCGATAACACGTTGATTTCTAAGGGAGCGCACCCTTTATTGACGGGCGCTTCCGGAGTTGACTATATTTAATTAAACGTTTAATTAACTAAACCGATGAAACGGGCGGCTCATTTAGCACGGCGCGCCACTCGGCATTCCAACAAACGAGACGCGGAAAAAACGCGGGCGGCTCTGCTCGCGGCGGGCGCGGAGCTGTTCGCGAAACACGGCTTTGCGGGCACGACGGCCGACATGATCGCCCGGCGATCCCGGGTCAATAAGGCGTTGGTGAATTATTATTTTCGCACGAAAGAAGGTCTGTACGAGGAAATTGTGGGTTCGACGTTGCGACCGCTTTCGAATCATCTGCAGTCCCAACAGGCCGACCTGCGGCCGGATGAACAGCTAAGACATTTCATCGAAATTTTTGCGGTGACACATGTAAAACATCCATATCTCTCAACAATGATTTTACGGGAATTTCTCTCTGGCAACCGAACGATTTCCGGCCGCTTGCTCCCTCATTTCATCGGTATTGTTCGCTATGTGTCCGATATTTTGGAGAGGGGCATAAAGGAAAAACTCTTTCGGCCCGTGGATCCGTTTCTCACGCACTTAAGCCTCGTCAGCACGCTGGTTTATTTTTTTGCTACGGCCCAGGCTCGAAGGCATCTCCTTTCCTCTGCGGACTCTCCGGTTCGAGATCCGACCGTGGACGAATATGTCCGTCATGTAACCGAGCTGTTTTTGAGAGGCCTCGGCGCCGATAAGTCCCTTAAAGGAGGGAACTGAAATGAACATTTATCGTGCTCTATTGATGATCATTACGGTCGCGGGGCCGATGGGTTGTTTGAATCGCGGGGACGGAAGGGAAATCACCGCGTCGGGGTACGTCGAGGCGACCGAAGTGCGCGTCGGCACAAAGGTGTCCGGAACATTGATTCAGTTGGCCGTGGACGAGGGGGACCAAGTTACGAAGGATCAATTGATCGCGAAAATCGATCCGGTTGACTTGGAACTCTCACTTCGCGCGGCGCAGGCGGAGAAGACACAGTACGAAGCGGATCTTCGGGGAGCCGAAAAAGATTATCGGCGTATGCAGGATCTTCTCGACGCCGGTTCCGGCACCGGAAAGGCCCGGGACGACGCGAAATCTCGATTCGACATGACGGCGGGGCGTGTGGCGGTATCCATTGCTCGGATCGGGCAGTTGGAACAGCAAATAAAGGATACGACGGTTCGGAGTCCGATCGGCGGAGTCGTGACGCAAAAATTGGTGGAACAGGGCGAGCTCTTGGCTCCCGGTTCTACGTTAGTGGTCGTGACCGATTTGAACGATTCCTGGCTGACGGCGTACGTCGGCGAGCCGGACCTCCCTCGCATCCGCCTCGGCCAAGAAGCGAAGCTTCTGACCGACGCCGGAATCACCCGACCCGGAAAAATTACGTATATCGCCTCGACGGCCGAATTCACACCCAAGAACGTCCAGACGAAAGATGAACGGGTCAAACTGGTTTACAAGATCAAGGTCGCTATGGAAAACAGCGACGGCCTTTTCAAGCCGGGGATGCCGGCTCAGACGCAGATCGAAGTTTCGGGAGCGAAATGAACCGATCATGGAGACGATGATCCGCATACGTGCTCTTCGTCACTCGTACGAAGACGTTCTCGCTCTGGACGGTGTGAGTCTCGAAGTCCGGAAAGGGGAGATGTTCGGTTTGATCGGCCCGGACGGCGCTGGAAAGACGACGACCCTCCGTTTGATTTTGGGGCTTCTCGATTCTCAGAAGGGAGAGCTGGACACGTGTGGCCTGGTTCCCGCGAAACAACGGGCCGAGCTCGCGGAAAGAGTAGGTTATCTTCCACAGAGGTTTTCTCTCTACGGAGATCTCAGCGTTGACGAAAACGTGGCATTTTTCGCCGACGTGCACGGGGTTTCCGGCTGGCGGCCCAAGCGCGACGAACTTCTCGGTCTCTTGCGCCTGGCGGAATTCCGTAAGCGCCTGGCCGACCGGCTTTCAGGCGGCATGAAACAGAAACTCGCCCTAGCCTGTACGTTGATTCACACGCCGGAATTGCTGGTGATGGACGAACCAACCACCGGCGTCGATCCGGTTTCCCGGCGGGAATTTTGGAAGATTCTTACGCGTCTTCAACGTGAAGGGATGACCATTCTTCTGACGACCCCGTACATAGATGAAGCCGAGCGTTGCGGGCGTGTGGCTCTGATGAATCGGGGCAAAATTCTTCACCTCGATATGCCGGAGAAACTAAAGCGTCTGGGAACCGGTTCGGTCTTGGAAATATTGGCTCTTCCGAAACGAAAAGCGGCCGAAATCTTGGCCGGTCATCCGAGCATTGCCGATATCGAAAGCTTCGGCGAACGCCTGCATGCGTCGGTTCCGTCTCTTTCTCCGGATCAATCCGCGAAATTGGCCGATGAACTGGGCACGTCGCTTCGCAACGAAGGGCTCGATGTGAAATCGATTCGTGTGGCTTCGCCGAGCTTGGAAGACATCTTTATCGCAAAAATCCGCTCGGAAGATGTAGCGGGCAAGGCGGCGGCGTCATGAGACGTTTCATCGCCTTTATCGTTCTGGCGATCGTCGTATCGTGGGGTCGAAGCCTGGCCGATTCTTCTCCGATTCGGCTCTCCTTGCAGCAAGCGATTGAACGCGCGCGTCTCGTCGCCCCGCGCTTAAAACAGCTCAGTTCGCTGGCGAAGGCCGCCGAGGCTTCCACCCGCGCCGCCAGTGCAGGACATTGGCCGTCGCTAAATGCTTCAGCGGGATACACCCGAAATTCCGGCGTCCCCGAACTCGTATCGACGCCTCCGGGCGGACCTCCGACGACCATCTTTCCCAACATCCCCGACAATTACCGCACCCGCGTGGAAATGAATGTTCCGCTGTTCACCGGCGGAAAGGTTTCCTCCACCGTGGACTCGGCCCGAGCCTTGGAAAGCGGCGCTCGGAAAGATCTCACAAGCGGAGAATCGGACCTGACGTTCGAAACGACACGGGCCTATTGGGATCTCGTCACGGCGGCGGAGAATCAGCGGGTGCTCAAAGAAGCTCTTCAATCGTACGAAGCTCACCTCGTGGACGCCAAAAACCGGAAAAGAGTGGGCATGGCCGCCACGAACGAGGTTCTTCAGGTGCAGGTCGAGCGCGACCAGTCGGAGCTTACGTTAATTCGGGCGCAAAACGCGCGGCAGGTATCGGAAGCTAATCTTCGACGCATTCTGGATTATCCGTCCGCATCGATCGAGCCGGCCGACCCGTTGGAGACGACCCTGGCGTCTCCCGCTGCGGAAGAAGATCTCGTGGCGCGCGCTTTTCGAAATCGGCCGGATCGCGCGGCTCTTGTCTCCCGATGGGAAGCCGCACGTGCGTGGGTGAACGTTCAGAAATCCACGTACTGGCCGCAGCTCAATGCCGTGGGAGGGTACGATTATTCCAATCCAAACCGCAAAATCGCTCCGCCCACCGCGGAATTCGAGGACACGTGGGACGTGGGAGTGAATATGACGATGAATCTTTTCGAAGGGGGAAAGACGAAAGCCAACGTCGACCAGGCTCGCGCGCAGGCGGAAGCTCTTCGCCAACAATTGGCCGATACCGATGAACGCATTCATTTTGAAGTGACCTCTCGCTTGATGAACCTTCAATCCGCCGTGGCGGCCTTTCCTGTGGCGGAACGGACCGTGGAATCCGCGAAGGAGAACGTCTCCGTGGCGCGCAATCGTTACCGAGCCGGCGTAATTCCTTCGTCCGAACTCTTAGACGCGGAGACGTCGGCTTTGCGCGCGGGACTCTCCCGCGCCGATGTCCTCGCTCGCATTCACGTCGCTCAGGCGGACCTGAATCGAGCTGTCGGAGATTAGAGTATGAATGCCATTGAAGTTCGGAAGCTGACGAAGCGCTTCGGCGCGTTTGTGGCCGCGGACAGCGTGACGATGGATGTGAGGTCCGGCGAAGTGTTCGGTTTCCTGGGAAGCAACGGTGCGGGAAAGTCGACGGTCATTCGTATTCTTTGCGGCCTTCTCACGCCCTCTTCCGGCGGAGCGACGGTGCTGGGGATCGATGTGAACAAAAATCCCGATGAGGTGAAACGCAGAATCGGATACATGAGCCAGCGCTTTAGTCTTTATGACGATCTGACCGTGGATGAGAATCTTACGTTCTTCGGTGGTGTTTATGGCCTGAGAAACGCCCGCCTCATCGAACGAAAAAAATGGGCGGTCCATATGGCGGGCCTGGAAGGAAAAGAGCAAATCCTCACCGCCTCTCTGCCGGGCGGCTGGAAACAGCGGCTAGCGCTGGCCTGTTCCGTCTTGCATGAACCGAGTCTTCTTTTTCTGGACGAACCGACGGGCGGCGTTGATCCAATCTCTCGACGCCAATTCTGGCAACTGATCGATGCCATGGCCGTCAAAGGGATCACGGTGATCGTGACGACACATTATCTCGATGAGGCCGAGCGTTGCGATCGGATCGCTCTCATGCACGCCGGAAGGTTGATCACTCTCGGGACCATCGGAGAACTTCGGAGGACGCTCGGTTCCCGCATCATGCTCGAGGTGTCGTGCCCGCGATTTCTCGGTGCGCTTTCGGAAATTGCGGAAGTGAAAGGGGTGCTGGAAACAAATCTCTTCGGAACGCGGATTCATGCCCTGGTGGAGGACGAACAAATCGTCGACGGCGTTCGCGCCGCCTTAGAGCGCGCCGGAAACAGTCCGACCTCGATCGAGCGGGTTATTCCGTCGTTGGAGGATGTCTTTATCCATAACATTGAGACGGAAGAAGCAGCCCGTCGGTCACGAGAGGTCCGCGCATGAGAAAAATCGCGGCCGTCGCCATCAAAGAGTTCCGGCAAACGTGGCGAGATCCCCTGACGCTTCTGATGTTGCTCGGCGTTCCCACGTTCATGCTTCTCTTATACGGGTATGCGTTGAACTTCGATGTTCAAAACGTGGCCCTCGCCGTCCAAGATCGAAGTAGGACCGCCCAGAGCCGGGACCTCGTGGCTTCGTTCGTTCACTCGCATTACTTCGATCTTGTGGCGGATCTTCCGCCCGGCACCGACATCCATACGCTGTTTGAACGGCGCCGGGCGCAAGCCGTGATTGTCATTCCAGAGGATTACGCGCGCCGTTTGGAAAGCCACCGGACAGCAGAGGTTCAACTTCTCGTTGACGGAAGCAACGCGAACACGGCGGCGACGATTCTCGGGTATGTTCAGGGAATCGTGAACGAGATCAATGTCCAATTGATCTCGGAGTGGTACCGATCCATCAATCGAACGTTCATTCCTCCCATCCACTACGAGCCGCGCGTCTGGTACAACCCTGAACTCAAATCGACGCAGTTTCTCGTTCCCGGCCTGATCGCCTTCATCATGATGTTGACGGCGGTGCTTTCGACAGCGCTGGCGATCGTGCGGGAGAAGGAGAGGGGGACGATGGAGCAATTGCGTATGACTTCCCTTCGGCCCCGGGAACTTATTTTGGGGAAGACGATCCCCTACATGGTGATTTCGTGCATGGCCATGGCCATTATCCTGCTGGCGGCACGTGTTCTTTTTAACGTTCATATTCGCGGGTCGTACGCCGATCTCGCGGTTGCAGCGTTCCTTTTCCTGATCGGGGCTCTCGGTTTGGGGCTGTTGATTTCGAGTATTTCTCGGACTCAAGCCATGGCGTGGCAAGTGGGGAGTCTTCTCTCCATGCTCCCCACGATCTTTTTGTCCGGCTTCATCTTTCCCATTCGCAATATGCCCGTAGTTCTTCAAGCCATTACGTATTGTTTCCCCGCCCGTTACATCCTGGTGATCATGCGCGGCGTGATTTTGAAAGGGGCGTCCCTCGCCCCCTACCTACACGAGATGCTCTTTCTGACGATCTACGCGACTTTGGTCTTGACGATCTCCTTTCGCCGTCTTTCAAAGGTTGTGGGGTAGCTCCGTGTACGTTCTCTTCCGGATCATTCAGAAGGAATTCCGGCAGCTCTTTCGCGATAAACGAATGATCGGGATGTTCTTTACGGCGCCGATCGTTCAAATTTTGGTTTTTGGATTTGCGGCAAACAACGACGTCACGCATGTGCCGATGGTCCTGGTGGACCAAGACCGGACCGCCCAGAGCCGGCGTTTGGTCGACCGATTTCTCTCGTCCGGATATTTCGAAGTGGTGGGGACGGAAGCGACGGTGAACGGAGTTGAGCCTTGGCTGGTGAAAGGGCGGGCTCAGATCGTTCTTGTAATTCCCAGCAACTTTGGAAGGGATCTCCTCTCCAATCGCGCGCCAAATATTCAAGTGATTGCCGACGGGACCGACTCGACGTCGGCCGTCGTCGGTCTCGGTTACGCATCTCGAATCATCGAGCAGGAAGGCGCGCACATGATGCAGACTCGCATGGCTCAACTCATGCAAACGTTCGGTGCGGTTTCAGCCCAGAAAAGCTTGATCTCCGCTCCTCTCCAACCGGCGCGCCTCGAGATGATCTCTCGCTCGTGGTACAACCCCGACTTACGAAGCCGCTGGTTCTATCTTCCCGCAATTCTTGCGATGGTTCTGCTCCTCAACACGATGGTCATGCCTTCCATGGCCGTGGTGCGGGAAAAAGAGATCGGCACGCTGGAGCAATTGATTGTCACTCCCGTCCGTCCGTACCAAATGATCATCGGAAAGTTACTGCCGTTCGCCCTGATCGGGATCGTCAATCTTTGCCTATTCACTGCTGTGATTGTGTTTCTGTTTCGGGTGCCTTTGAGAGGCCCCTTCCTCGTCCTTTTGTTATTTACGCTTCCTTTTCTCCTTTCCACACTCGGTGTTGGTCTTTTGCTTTCGACGCTCGTTCGGACGCAGCAGCAGGCGATGATGCTATCCATGTACGCCGGTATGGTTCCGATGATCTACCTTTCGGGCCTCGTTTTTCCGATCGAGAACATGCCGGCGCTGATTCAGAAAATCACGCGTGTCGTACCGTTGCGTTACTACGCGACTATTCTGCGGGGAGTGTTCTTGAAGGGTTCCGGGGCGGATATCCTCTGGCCCGAAGCACTAATCCTGTTAATAATGGGCGTGACGTTGATCACCATCGCCTCTCTCCGTTTTCAAAAGAATCTGGATTAGTTCTACACCCAAACCTGATCCAGCTCAGTGTTCGGTCTGACGTGAAAAGGCATTCTTCGAGGCGGAAACCAGTTTCGGGAGGATGGAATGAACGCTCGATATTTGGAACTGCATTTGGCCGGAAAACTGCGCGCAAAAGTCGACCAGGCGCTCTCTCTGCTGAACGGCACCTGCCGCGTCTGCCCACATTATTGCAAGGTCGACCGTATGAAACAGGAAAAGGCGATCTGCCGGTCCGGACGATGGGCGGCGGTGAACAGTTATGGACCGAGTTTCGATGCGGAGGATCGGGTCCGGGGATGGAAAGGTTCCGGCGCGATTGTTTTTTCCGAATGCAATTTGAAGTGCATGACCTGCCAGAAGCGCGGTTCAGGCCTGCTGGGGAACGGCAAAGAAACGAAAGCGGACGAACTGGCAGGGATGATGTTGGCGCTCCAAGAGCGGGGATGCCACAACGTCAGTTTCGTAAATCCCTCGCACGTCGTTCCTCAAATTGTGGAGGCTTTAGCGGTCGCCGCGGAGAAAGCTCTTCGCGTCCCCATCGTCTATCAGACCTGCGCGTTCGATTCGGAGGAAAGTTTGGCCGTCCTGGATGGACTCGTGGATGTGTATGTTCCGGAGTTCCGTTTCTGGGACGATCCCGTGGCTCGTAAGTACACGTCCATTCTCAATTACGGCGAGATCACCCGCCGGGCGGTTCAAGAGATGTACCGGCAGGTCGGCGATTTGCAGTTCGACGCGAACGGCTTGGTCACGCGAGGTCTTCTCGTGCGCCACATGGTGATGCCGAAAGATCTGTCGGGCACCCGGGACGTGATGCGATTTCTCGCGAAGCAATTGAGCCCCAATACGTACGTCAACATGATGGCGAATTACGAGCCCTCGTGCGAAGCGATGCGAGACATCGATGTGGCGAGAGCGGTCACGTACGAGGAATATAAGCAGGCCGTCGATTCGGCCGTTCAAGAGGGGATTCATCGTGTCGACGCGCGGGAGGCGTGGTTTTAGCATATGGAGGGCACTCTCCAGCGGGGCGGCGTGATTTTTGTCGGCGGGGATGGGAGCGGCA
>DATDPG010000150.1 GCA_035292885.1 Bdellovibrionota bacterium
AGGGGGGCGAGATCCGAAGCGGGCGGCTGGAGCGTGAGCACCGGGGCAACGGTCTGGGGTTGGAATTCCGGCGGAGGCGGTGAGATCGATTGGGCGTCTTTGGCCGGATCGACCGGCTTCGCCACCTCCCGCTGCATGCGAGCCGGGGGTTTCTTCGAGGCACGGCGTTTTGGCACAACACGTCGTACTTTTGTCGCAGATTGAACTCTTTTCTTGAGGCCCATGTTGGGGCACTATATCTACCCCTGAATGAAAAAGAAGCCCTTATGTGCCAGACGACCATGATCAGCGTCAGTTCGCGGACCAAAGGGCCTTGATATTTTCGCACAACCCATGGAGTTGAGTTCCAGGGATGGAGGATACATGGAAACCGTAAAGAACATTTTTTCGACAGGTGCCGCTTCAGCTACAGAGCGAAAAACAACAACGCCGGGCACACGGCCTCGGAGTTCACGGCAGGCGGGGATGAGTTCCGTTGCTCCCGAAGAACGACAGCGAATGATCGCCGAAGCGGCTTACTTTATCGCCGAACGGCGAGGCTTTTGGGGCGGCGACCCCAACGCCGATTGGTTGGAAGCCGAATCGCAGATTGACCGTCTGTACAACTCGCGCTGAGCGCTTCTGTCTAGCTGAAGCGTCCAATTCGCCGGAACGAAACCGGGCGCCAAGGCGCCGGCCTCGTGTGATGAATACGGGGAATGAAGTTCCCCGTTGTCGCGCTGTTTCCGCTCGGCGTCACGCCGGTTCATGCCCAGGAGTCGTCCACGCCTGAACCCAAATCGGAAAATGTCGTCCAGGTCTTGGCTATCGGCGGCGATTAGGACGGCTTGCGCAGCATTTTCTCGACTTCGTTGATGTGTTCTTGTTCTTCCCGGATCATGTGCCGGGTGAACTCCTCCAGGGAGACGTGCTGGTCCGCCGCATATTCGAGCAACGAATGATAAAGCTTAAGCTGAGCCTTTTCGTGTTCGAGACTCTCTTTCAGGATGTCGTCGATATTATGTTTATGCGTTTCGAGAAGCGGGGCGATTTTCAAAGAGGGGTGTTCCTCCAACGCGGTGATCTGTTCCCCGATCTGCTGGGCATGTTGCATGGATTCGCTGGCTTGATCGCGGAGCCACTTTACGATCGGTATCCGGGCGTAGCCGAACACCATGAATGAATAATGCGTGTACCTGACCACCCCGGCAAGTTCATGCTCGAGAATCTTGTTCAATAGTTCGATGACCTTGTTCTTTTCCATGGCTTAAACTCCTCTCAAAATGGTTGGCGACGATTGTTCCCTCACTCTCAAATTCCCGCAAGAGGGAAACGGAACGGACCCCCCTATCGATAAATCTCTCTGCGGTGCCCGATTCGATATAGGCGAACCTCCTTCGCCATGTCATCAATCGTAAATAAAACGCGATAGTCCCCTTTGCGTAGACGATAGCCGTCCACACCGCTCAATTTCTTTACGCCAGGCGGTCTAGATTCCTTGGGGCCGCCAACCGACTTCAAACTTGACTCGTTGAGTGCTACTTTGCGGCCCCAAGGAATCTAGAAGAATGGCGATCGGCACGGATTTCAATTCAGTCTGCTTGGAATCATCCGCCCGTGTGAAACTGGGAAACAAAAGAATGCTGGCCAGAAGCGCCAGGAAGGCGCGAGAACAAGGGATCATCGTTATCTTTGTTACGCGGTTTTTCATATTCACTCCTTGTTCATGTAGCAAGAGCAACGGCTGTGCCAAGCGGTTGTGAGCGCGAGTGGGCTGTCAGGATCTTGTAACTGACGGAGAATTGTCAGCGTTCTGACAGACGTTCGCCTCAAACCCTCGTCGTTTATTGCAGTCACACCAAATTCTCGGTAAGTACGCGTGAATCTTGAGAAAGGAAGCCATGCGACATCTCCCCATCCTTTTGGCCGCTCTGATCCTCTTCGGTGCGGGTAATCTGCGCGCCCAAGGCGTGCGGGAAGGTACGTTCGAGCTGGGTCCTTACGTCGGCTACAGCTTCCCGGACCAATACGGCGGGGCCGAACCGAAAAACAATCTGCTTTACGGCCTTCGTTTCGGTTATTTCGTCGCGCCTCACGTTAGTTTCGAGCCGTCCTATCAAATGATTTTCACGGATACGAAGCTTGCCGCACCCCCGCAAGAGAATGTTCGTTTCAGTTCATTGCGATTTAACCTCCTCTATAATTTTCTCACGGAACAACGGATCCAACCCTTTGTGACCGGTGGAGTCGGTTGGGAAAAAACCGATGCGGGCGCACTGTTTGACTCCAATGATCTGGGAGTAAACGCCGGCGCCGGCGTCCGTTTCGTGATCACGGACTACCTGGCCGCCCGTTTGGACGGGCGGTTTGTCTACGCCGAGATCGATGGGCTGGGCGATCTTCGCCAATACAACTACGAAGGCGCTCTCGGAATTTCATTTCTCTTCGGCGGGCAGCCGGCGACCGATACGGACGCCGACGGTGTAAAAGATAAGAAGGATGAATGTCCCAACACTCCGGCGGGAGCGACGGTCGATGCGAAAGGCTGTCCGAGCGATGCCGACGGAGACGCCGTTCATGACGGGATCGACAAATGCCCCGATACGATCAAAGGGGCGACGGTCGATGCGGCCGGTTGCCCTGCGGACGCGGACAAGGATGGAGTGTTCGACGGCCCGGATCAATGCGCGGACACGCCTGAAGGAACCGCGGTCGATGAAAAAGGTTGTCCGAAAGACCAAGACGGCGACGGTGTTTTGAATGAAACAGACCAGTGCCCGGATACGCCGAAGGACACCAAGGTCGACGAGAAGGGTTGTCCCGCCGACACCGACGGCGACACCGTGACCGACGACAAAGATCTCTGTCCCGACACGGCTAAAGGAACCGAAATCGACGAAAAGGGCTGCCCCAAAGTCACGAAGTCGCGGGGAGTTCTCAAGGGCATTAACTTCAAGTTCGGAAAGGCGGAGCTGACGCCGGAATCGACAAAAATTCTGGATGAGGTCGCCGCCGAACTCACGGCATGGCCGAAAGTGCGGGCGGAGGTTCAGGGACATACCGACAATACGGGCCCGGTGGACGTCAATTTGAGGATGTCGAACGCCCGAGCCAAGTCCGTCATGGATTATTTGGTTTCGAAGGGCGTGGACGCTTCACGTCTGGAGGCCAAAGGGTACGGCATGAGCAAGCCGATCGGCAACAACAAGACGAAAGCCGGGCGCGCCCAAAACCGCCGCGTCGAACTCAATTGGATTGACTGACCGGACAGCTCCGCCGCTCGAAAAAATCGACCATCGGCTGCCGCAGGCGGCCCTGTTCGGTATTCATCAAGTGCCCGTGAACGGTGCTGGCGATAGGCCACAAGCATTTCGGCTCACCCGCCGCATCAAAAATGGCTTTGCCGAATTTGAAGGGGACGATCGGATCTTCCGTACCGTGCACCACCAGAATGGGGATGGGCGCCAACTCCAGTATCTTTTTTTTCGGACTGTGGCTGTCGGAAACCAGCAGGGCGCTCATCCACTGAAAAGGCCAGGTCAGCCAATAATCGGCCAGCTTTTGCCGGGCTATTTTCCGGTACGAAAGAAAAGAACTTTCAATCACGATGGCTTGGACATCCGTGCGGCCGCCCCAATCTTCCAGCGCGCGAAGAGCGATGGCGCCGCCCAGGCTTTGGCCGTAGACAATGACGGGCCCAACGGCGCGCCGCTTCACCTCGTTCAAGGCGGCCAGGGCATCCAGATGGACGCCGGCCGGGTAGGGGGCGCCCTCGGATTGTCCGTATCCGCGATAATCGAACGTAAAGAGATTGTAGCCGTAGCGGATGACCCACGCCGTGGAAAGGAAATGGCTCGTCATGTTCTCGGCATTTCCGTGAAACTGAATGACCGTCCCTTGAGAGGGAGACTTTTTGGACGAGAAAAACCAGCCGTGGAGGCGAGGTCCGTCCGGACTCTGGAAAAATACTTCTTCCGGTTCCGCTCCGGCTTTTTCGGAGGGGGTGAAGTACTTTTCACGGGACGGCTGGTAAAAGACGTTCGTACAGCCGGCCAGCGCCAGCATCAAGAAGGTAAAGATTGATTTCGTTCCAATCATTAAAAGTAATAATGAAGAGCCAAAAGCGCCTCGGCTCCGCGTTTGAACTTCGTGGCTTCGAGGCGGAATTCCGTGTTCTTGGTCCAGGCCAATCGTTGATCCAAACTGCCGGAATAATCGACGTCCGGGGCGCCGAGGGGAGAGTAATCAAATGATCCGCGGAGATGAAGTTTCCACCATTCGAACACGTCCACGAGGATTCCGGCCGTGGCCTGGGGGCCGAGGCGGAAATCGACTTCCGACCAGGGAGAGGCTTCAAAGTTGGCATTCGCGAAGATGTAATAGACTTCACGTTTCATGAGGTGCCGGTCGGTCGCGAGTCCGGCGCCGCCCCTTAAGAAAGCATCGTTGCAACGGCCGCAATCGTCATTGCGAAGCGTTTCCAGGCCGAAAGAAACATTCCAGGATGGTTTTACGATCAAGAGATCGGACGGATAAATCGAGAAGATGTTGATGAGCGCGGCGTCCTCCACGCGGAACGCCCTCTCTTTATTGTAGTAACGAAACGCCAGACGGAGAGCTTCGATCTCGGAATCCGCCGGATAGCCCTCGTCTCTGGCGAGCAAATCGTGGAAAGCGCCCCGGAATCGGAACTCCTCGAACGTGTCGTCTTTGTTGACGCCGAAAGAAGCGCCCACTCTTTTCGTGTCGTGTCCTTCATGGGGTGGCGTGGAAAGCGGCTCGCTCTCGACCGGCGGGTTATCCGGAAGATGGCTGCGCTCCTGTAAGAGCTTTCGTTGGAAGGGAGTTCGTCTCGTCCGATTCTTATAAAACAGATAATCGATGGCCGCATCCGCTACGAGAGCTTTACGTTCGGGTGCAAGCGAGGACAACTCAGGGTCGTCGAGCGAAAGTTCGCGGTGCACCAAACCCCGGAGTTTTTTGTCTTCCGAAGAGTTGAGTCCGGCCCGGCGCTGCTTAAGTTGGCTTAAAAGTGAGGGCCGGTACGTGATCGAACGGACCAGGCCGGCCTGTGACTGGATGCGCTTTACGGTGTCCGATGGAGCCACGAAAACACCCCAGTGATCTCGGAGCCGGAGTTTTGGATCGGCCACTTCGATGAGGCCGAGAAGGTGGTACGAGCAATTTTCATCAAAAAAATAGTAATCGAAATAGGAATGCCCGATTTCCCACAGGTGCTCGATGACCGGGCCGGCGCGTTCGGAGGGGATGTTCAGCTTGTACTCCCAAATATCCCGGCTTTCGAAATTCGCATATTCCTGGACCTTGAAATAATAGGGATAGACTGAAAATTCGCCGTGGTAACTGCCGATCAATCCCTTCACGGCGAAGAAGATCCCGTTGTCGTCTCCCGTAGCGCCGGCATAGTTGGTCGCATAGGCAAGCAAGTCAGGCGAGTCGCTCTCTTCGACCCGGTCGAAACGGACGAGGGTGTGGCCGAACATTGAAGCGGGGTTGTTCACATAATACGAGGAGAAGAGCAGCGAAAGGCCATGCGCGTCGATGTTCGATCGCCATTCCTCAAATCGCGGGCAGGGGTACTCCCGGAGGCGCGCGGGATCAAAATCGAGTTCTTTTTTCAACCAACCGTAACGTCCCCGGAAACGGCACTGGGGATGCTGTCGCTCCGGATTCGTTTCTTCAGGAAAGAAAAATGCGGTAAGCGTGGCATCCAGCTCGGCTCGCGGGTCTGTTTTCCCGTCAGACGCGAGAAAAAACGTAGGATCGTCCGCCTCGCTTTTAACGCCCCCCAGAAGCCTCGGCATGTAGCGAAGCAGCAACTGCCAATAGCGGCTGTCGGCCAGTTTTTTTTCACGGGCCCGGGCTTGAAGGTCGCTCAAGTAGACGGCAGTTGAGTCATCGCCGGCCGCAACCGCGCCGGTGAAAAGGGGAGCCAGAAGCGATCCCAAAAAGAAGATGAGCCATGCGGATGGTCTACACCGCCCGAACATGGCTCATCTCAGAACAGAACGAAGCTAAATTAGCTGTGGCAGGCTAGTTCCGCGTTCGAGGCGACTTCGCCCTTTACGGCGCCCAACAGCTCTTCGGGTGTTTCCGCTTTGCTGAATACGCTGTCAAACTTCGACTGCGTGAACTTTCCAAACTGAGCGCTGTCCTGACAGCCCAGTAAATGTGAGAAAGCGGCCAATGTTTCGCCCTGGCCTCTCGACATTTCGTTGGTCAGCGTTTCAAAGTTCATGCTGACGAACACTTCCTGCTGTTTGTCCAGTTTCACGGTTCCGCCGCCCGTGCAGTTGGACGTGCCGGAGGTGATGCCGAACGTCTGTGTACCGAACGATCCGTTGGTCGTGGCCGCGAAGACCTGGCTCACCTTCGAGTTTTTCTCGAACACCATGCTGCCCAAGCCGCAGCCTCCCATTCCATAGCCTCCTTTTCTCATGCCAAGCTCATCGGCGAACGCCGTCGACGTGAGGGCTACCGCCGCCAGCGTCAATAGTGCTAACTTCTTCATTAGATTCCTCCCGAGTAAGGGTTAAACAAAAGGTTGGCTTGCCACTATACGTTCAAGTTTCGGAAAGACAACGAATTATCCGGTTCTTGCCAACTGTTTGGAGCCCTGCGAAGATGCCTCATGACCAAACAGCTATTCTTAATTCTTTGGGTAGTCGTTGCCGCGAGTTCTTGCGGCGGTGACGGTGTAAGAAGCGGCGTTTACACGCTGGATTTCAGCAGCATTACCGAGACCGCGGTCGCCGACGGTGCATTGTCGACGACGCTGCCGATCAACAGCGTGACCTTCAAGGAGGATGTGGACAGCGCGACGGCCAAATTCGGGCATGTCCCGAAACACATGCAAGTGGTCGCCGCGGCGTTCGACTTGGATCCCTCCAAGAGCTCGGTGTCCGGATACGAACAGGTCTTTTCCGAGGATGTCGTTGTGTTTATCACCCCGACGGGAGGAAGTTCCGTCGATGTGGGGAGCAGGACGAAACCGACGGGGAGCGAAAGGCAGGACATCGGCGTGCAGTCGAAGGTCGAGGATTTCGATTCTGCTCTGACCACGTATTTCGATGGAGACTTTGTGGTCGGCCTTCGCGGGACGGCGGGGGGAGTGAACGCCGGCGATTTCAACGCCAACGTCACCGTCTATATTCAGTTCGAGTTTTTGGAGTGACGGCGGCTCGAAGTTCCTGAATTACGAGCGAGGGCGGGCCAGCGTAGAGGTGCACCGGATTTTATGCGCCGATTATATTCCCGCTTCATCTTCCCTCGCTTGCTGGGTGTTTTCTGCTCGAGGTCGTTTCTTGCGCGGTATCGGAAGGCGGTTTTGGCGGAGGCGAACGGCGAAGTCCTGGAGATCGGCTTCGGCACGGGACTGAACCTTCCCCATTACCCGGCAGAAAAGGTCGCCAAAATCACGGCCATCGACACAAACGTGGGGATGCGTAACCTGGCTCACGACCGCATGATGTCGTCTTCGATTCCGGTGGAGCATGTGTTGGTGGGCGGGGATGCGCTTCCGATGCCCGACAATTCGTACGACACGGTCGTCAGCACGTGGGTTCTTTGCAGCATCAAAGAAAACGTTCAGGGAGCGCTCAAAGAACTCTACCGGGTCCTGAAACCGAACGGAAAATTCATTTTTCTGGAGCATGGCCTGAGCCCGGATCCGAAAGTGCGGGCCTGGCAGGACCGGTTAAACCCGATTCAGGTCATCATCGCCGACGGCTGCCATCTCAACCGCGATGTGAAAGGACTGATCTCGCAGGCCGGTTTTCAGTTCGAGAAACTCCGCGAATATTACCTCGAAAAGACGCCGAAAGTGGGCGGGTACATGTACGAAGGGGTCGCGACGAAAAAATGATCCCCCGTGAAATTCGGAAAATAAACGATGGACATTAGCTCGGCCGCCGCACACATGAATTGTTGCCGGCGGGATGTGTTGGCTTGCCTATCGTCTTTGGCGAACACATGGTCGTAACCGGAGCGCGCGCCGCTAACGTCAGAAAATATACGGAATCAGTCCTCGAGTAGTTCGTTGGTACGCCTGGTATTGTTCACCGAATTCATCAAGCAACATCGCTTCCTCGACACGCATACGAAACAAGTACGCTGGGATGAGGATCGCGACCGTGGCCAGGCCACCCCACATGCTTTGCAGGAGTACATCAATTCCGACAAACATGACAATAGAGCCGAAGTAGCTCGGATGCCGGAGATATCGGTAGGGTCCGGTTGTGACGATGGTCTGGGCAGGCCGAATTTCTGCAACGGAAGAAAAGGCGGATCCGAGTGATGCAATTGACCACAGTCGCCACGACATTCCGACGAGCATCAAGACAAGGCCACCAAGCGACATTGGGTTCAGCAGTGAGGCCTCGGATTTGGAGAGAAAGGCCCGGTCGAGTACGGGAACTAGAAAACAAATAATGCCGGCGACATAAAGACAAAAGTTGTTCGCACCGCCGGTGGGGATTGTTCTGGCCAGTTCGGTGAATTGGACAGAGGGTTGCGTCGCGTTGATGACTATAGCGGCGAGCACAACGAGAATAACTCGTGGATCTCCTCGAGCGCTAGGGTCTAGAAGTATTGGGAGATAGAGAAGTACGCTGGCGAGGAGTACGCTCTTTGCAATGTGTCTGGCCGTCACTGGCATTCATTGCTCGGTGCTGGGCTTAACACCGGTAACGCGGAAAGAGTCTTTGGGACCTCGGTGTTGCCGCGCCCGAACTCGAGCAGCAATTCGCCCAAAGAGAAGAGCATTGTATTCACGAAAACGCGGGATCATAGCGCGCGTTGTTACCCAAAGAGACGTTTTTTCAAAGGGGACCCACTCGATTCCTTCAACGTATGAATAGTCTTCATCGCTTCCAAAATACAATGCCAAGGGTCGACCTAGTCGCCGGTAATGCTGGAGCGCAGCTATGACGAGGGCTCTCTTAGCGCCCGGAAGAAGGGCGTGCTTGGGATCAAAAGAGTATATTTGAAACGAATTGCCGAGGCTCCAAATATTGACTCCCTCCGTTACGCTTTCGCAGATGACGAACGCCACCGGTAGGGCATCGACTTCGGCGATGAAAAAGTGGCGATTCCGGTCGAGCCCGGCGCCCTTGTATTTCTCTCCAACGTCGGTCAGGTCTACTTGTTCAGTGACATAGTCGAAGGCCGTGCATTCCAGCGACGGGAGATGAAGTGACAAGAAGCGCGCAATCCGTTTGCGGTCCCATTTATTGGCTTCGCGCACAATGACTGATTCGGGGATGGTCAAATCTACGTTTCTTTTGAGAAGCGGGAATTGCAAAACGTCGTAGGAGCGGATGACGTTTAGATTTGGATCCGGATATGCGGACGCGAACTGATAATAATTCTTTTGGCTCCAGGATTCGTTGGCTTTCGTATAGGAGATCACGTACTCCGCATCCGTTTGAAGGAGAAAATCGCACATGGCTCCAAAGAGTTTCGGGGTCGCGCTCCGTTGATGACCATGGATGATGGCCAGGTGGTGTACAATCCACGTGCGCGAAAACAGGCGGGTTAAATGGAGGCCGGCGGAGAGGGCCTCCCCGCCTTCATCCACCGCCACGTTACGCGAGAGTTCTCCTCGCGATTGGTACAACCGGTCCCAGGTGGGTGGGGCGCTGTTTTGCATGAACGCGAGGGAGTCAGGTTCGACAAGCGCGGTGTATCCGGAGTTGTTGAAAAGTACCCAGACTTTGGAATACTGATCTGAGGTCAACTCGCTTGTTGTCGAATAACGGCGGGAGACCACAAAATTGAATAGCGCCCGCATCTGAGTGCGTTCATTGTTCTCAATATTTACTTTCAAGGAAAGCCGACCATCCGGCGTGTCTTCACAATGAATGACGCGGCCTTGGAGGGTGGTCTCAAAGCCGGGGCCTAGGGATAGCGTTATCCGGGGTAAAAAGACCCCCGCTGGCAGTATGGATTCTCGATCGTCTGTGATTAGGCTTACTCCGCGTTCCGTAAGATCTTCAACTTGTCCGGTGACATCAACGTCACGAAAGGAGTCGCGGAAAGTCGCAACGAATGTGTCGGTCGCTGTGACCGGAACTCGCGAGGTTAGGCGTCGATTCAGTTTGGCGAGCAAGTCTGGAACCGACACGTCCATGCGGCCGTTCTTCATTCCGATTAGCTTTGCGTAAAAGACATAAAAGGATTGAAAGAGTGTGAAATGAAAAAGGTACGGCTTTCCGACCAGTAAGGGTGGTAGGGGAAGTCCACTCTCAAAAAACAGCGAGAGACACGAGATTTCTCGAAGGAGAGAGGTCCGCCGGGGAATTCCCGGCCAGCGAAGTGTCTCGATCTGTAAAGTCACCGGAGCGTCGCTTTCGAGATCCCAAAGATCTTGGATTAGCTCTGCAATTGCCGCCGGATCGTTCACAAACTCGACATGGGGCTGATTCTTCTGAAGGCTTAGTTCTGGCAAAGGGACGGACGGGTTTCTGGCAAATGCGATTCCGCAAATAGCCCCCACTTTGGTGTTTGGATGCGGCTCTACCGTAAAATGACGGATTGCGCACGACGTATCTAGAATTTCGGCGGACCCGTCGAGGATGCGAAGGCGGGCGTTGTTACCTTCGGATGCGGTTATCGATTGACGAACGCCGTGGGGCAACGAATGAAGTGGTAAATAGAGGCCGAGACCGCCGATCGAGGTGTCCAGCACTCGACCATCAAAAGTTGCGCCGGTATCCAGTTCGCAGATCGCGTTTACACACCTCGTGGTTGGTGACCGCGGACCGAGACGTTTGTCAGCCGATACAATCATGTGCGGTGGCCTCTTCCCTTGCTACGCAAAAGGCGTGACAAGCGAGAAAGGCGTAACTTATTGAAATGTTTACCACGAATAAGGAGCGGAGACCAGGAGGCTGAGACACGCCCACCGCAGCTGCGGAACGAGTCCCAGTGAGGCAAGGGGAGACAGGACCATATGGCAGAGTCGCGTTGGTCCATATTGCTGAGATTTCGAGCTTTGACCCCGACTCGCCGAAGTTATTATATAATAGCTCTGTTTCCGCTTAGAGTTGTCGAATATCCCATCGGAGACGACGCCTGCTCATGTCCCCATTCGTCAGAAACTATATGAAAGATCTCCTTTTCTGGGCGGTAATTCTCTTCACGTTCGTGCCGCGCGTTGGCGTTTTCATCCTCGAGGCACAGTTGAACAAAAGAATCATTTCTGACTCGCTTGTCGATGGTTGGACAGTGCGCAATGAAGGCGGCTTAGTGATGAAAGATAACCTCACGTTGCCAAAGGACATGAGGAACATCCCTGGCTTTGGATCGCAAGGCACGTGGATCTTTGAAAAGGAAATCAAGTCGACGGTTCTTTCGGGACGGGAGCCTGCATTGGTCCTTGGACGAATTGCGGATGCGGATGTCGTCTATTTGGATGACTGTGAAGTAGGTCGAACGGGCTTGCGGATGGATGAACGGACGACGGGGTGGTGGTGGGGCGCTCTTCGCGCCTACCGGATTCCGCCTGGTTGCCGAGACCTCCACAAATCTAAATACCTTCTGCGGGTCCATGTGCGGAAGATTGGGGCCAATAATGCCGGAATATATGCAGGCCCTATGGGCACCGGCCAGTGGACGGAGGTCGAACCGTTCGTACGGTGGTCCGAAGGATTAAGGTTCAGCGCATTTGCGATATTTGGCGGTATTCTTCTGGCGATTGGGGTCTATTTCGGCTTTTTGACTGTTTTGATTCCAGGACAACGGGCGTACCTGGCCTTCGCAATTTGTTCTGCGACCGTCGGCATATTTGCGTTTATGACGAGCGCGCTCCCATTCCGGATGTTCGACAATTTAGAACTCGTGATGCGTGTGCACCTTATAAACGCGGTCATCGCATCAATCGCGTTTCTTTGCTTTCTCGCTTATCGGTTTTCGGTTATCCGATGGTGGCTGATCCGTGGCGCGGGTGCCATTGGGAGCCTGGCTATTCTTTTTGCCTTAGCTCGAGACTCTTTTGATTCCATTTACCGGGTGTACGAGTTGTGGTTCCCGTTCTTACTTCTGTCGTTCGCGATCGGGTACGTACAGTTTGCCACACATTGGCTTCGTTCCAGGCGGCCAGATATGTGGCGATACTTACTCGGGTACTCGGTCTTTATGCTTGCCTGTTTTCATGACATCGGCGTGACGACCATCGGGGCCGCAGGAACGCCCTATTTGATCCCGGCTGCTTTTTTTACGGTCGTGGTTGCGGCAGCCCTTACGCTTGCAAAGGAATATGCGGATGCGTTTCTTCACGTCGAGGAACAGGTTAAGGACCGAACGCGAGACCTGGCGTCTGCTCTGGATCAACTTCGGTCTCTTGAACGTATGAAAGAGCGGTTTTTTGCCAACGTTTCTCACGATTTCAAGACACCAATAGCGGTCGCCCTTGGAGCTATTGAAGAAGCCAAGAGCGCCGCGCTGGAACCGGCGGTTCGGAACTTAAAGAAGCTGCTTGGTATGGTGACGAAGATGCTCGACACCATCAAAGCGGAAGGTGGGGCGCTCAAATTAGATTGGGAAGATGTTCTCGTGGTGGATTTTATCGAACGAGTGGCCGATTCCTGTCGGATCCTCTGTAAGAGGCAGGGCATTGAGCTACGTATGAACATTTCGGGCCTGGCGGGCTTGCGCGTGCCTTTGGATTCAACGCAAATGGAACGAGTTGTCGAGAATCTCTTGTCCAACGCCGTTAAATTCACGGATCGACGCCAAGACCGTGAACGAATGCACAGTTTTATCCCATTGATTCAGCTTACTGTTCGCACGGATCCGAGCCGTTTGTATATCGAGGTGGCCGATTCGGGAATCGGCGTGCCCGCGGATGAGAGGGAAAAGATTTTCGACCGCTACTATCAATCCACGCGCACGTCCTTGAAGGAACATGGAGGCTCCGGAATCGGCCTTGCGTTTGCGAAGGAGATGGTTGAACTACACCATGGGAACATCTTGGTGGAGGATTCCGAATTCGGTGGATCTAAGTTTGTAATCGCCCTCCCGCTATCGCAGGATGTTGAACTTACTGGAGCGGTGCCCGTTGAGAAGAAAGCTCGTGCGGTTGCCACGAAGAGCACCCTCGATGTGCCTTACCCCCCTGAACAACCGGACAAAATAAACACACTTTTGCCGAGCATTGTCGTGGCCGAGGACAACCCCGACGTTGCCCAGATCATCGTGAATATGTTGAAGCATGAATACAATGTGTTTTTTGCATCCAACGGGAGGAGAGCATTGGAGCTTTTGAAGGCCCATGCAGTCGACTGCGTGTTGTCGGACATCGTCATGCCCGAAATGAAGGGGGACGAACTCGTTGCGGAAATCCGCAAAGACGAAAATCTCAAAAATCTGCCTGTTTTCGTCTTGAGTTCTCATGGGGATGAGGACACGGTTCTACGACTCATTGAAGCGGGAGCGAACGATTACTTCACGAAGCCGTGGAACCGAACGCTCCTTCTAAATCGCGTGAAAGGTTTTATCCGCTTTTATCGGCTCGTAGCCCAGGAGGGCAACGCACAGAGACTTCAAGAGCTTGGACAGATCGCGAGTGAAAACAATCATCAAATGAAAAATCGACTGGGGAACCTTATTGGTTATCAGGAATTGACCCAATTTGCCCTGGAAGCCGTGGAAGCGTTGAAAGCTGAGCAGCCTGAATTAGCAAACGACCTGAAAAGGAAAATCGAGTCATGCGCCGGGAGAGGAGACCGAGGGTACAGAGACACGAAAGCCTATGTGGATATCATCAATGGTCTTTCGCGAGGAGAAGAGAGCTACGATACCATCGACGTCGGAAAGACGGTCGCGGACATGCTCTTTCTTAAGAAAGAACCCATTAAAATAGGAGAAATTGTCGTCGAGGTCGAGGGGGTCGAGGGACTTACGTTTCAGGGGTATAGTTGTTATTCCGACGCCGTATTAAACCTCGTTTCCAATGCGATCGATGCCGTCGCAAAGGATGCGACGGGTAAAATTTGGATTCATGGACAGGAGGCTAAAGATCAAGTCCTTCTCTCCGTAAAAGACAATGGTCATGGGATCGCCAAAGAGGATTTGGAACGGTTAGGCCAGCCATTCTATACGACAAAAGAAGTGGGGAAAGGAACCGGATTGGGACTGTTTTTGGTTCGCAAGCACATCGAAATGATGAATAGCGGCAAATTAATAATCGAATCGGAAGGGCCCGGCAAGGGGGCGACATTCACGATCATCGTTCCAAAAGTTGTGCCCAAAAAAGAAGACAAGGGAACAAAAATTCATGGGGTGAAGCTTTGAGGTCGCCCGATTAACCCGAAATGCTTACCGTGACGGATGACGGATTAAAGAAGCGCTTGCGAGCATGTTATATCGACGATGAGACGGACAACTTGGAGGGGTTTCGGTTAAATTTCGAAGATTTTTGGGACATCCATTTATTTCAATATCCGGAAGACTTTCTTTCGAGCAAAACACCGCTTTATCCCGAGTACGATCTCGTCGTCGTAGACCTTGCGTTGTATGGGAAGCGAAGAGGACACCCGCACCGCCGAATTCTTGAGAACATGTACTGGAAATCGAGATCACATACTCTTTCTCAATATTTTCCTGATCCATCTCGAGGTCTAAACCTCCTGTGGCATCTCGATCAACGCTTCGGCCACATGGCCTTAGCTACGCTCACCGCGGTCCCCCCGTGGCAGTTGGAGCCCTATTGTAGAATGTTCAGTATGTTCGAAAAGTTGTTATACCTTGAGAAACCCATCAATCTTTCTCACCCACGCATTCGCGAGCGTCTGGAGACCCATGTCCAACGGGTCCAGAATAAATGGTTGCGACAAGTTAGGGTTGTTCGGAATTAAAGACCCGACTTTAGGTCACGACGACCTTCCCCCCGAAATAAGATGGACGTGAACGATGAACACCTGACGGGCAAGCGAATAAATCGAATGTGACAGCACCGGCGACCCATTCGGTTGGCTTCAACCGTCCGATTTTCGGTCCAAAATGCAGGAGAGGCGGGGCGGTTTCAGCACCATCTCTGGACAATAGGGCGAGATGGGTCGGCCAATGAGTTCATAAGAAGCGGAATGCTTTCAGGCAGATAGCAATCTGGAATTGCGGCGGAAAAATCTTTGACGCGAGGCTTCATTCGGCCGTAAAGATTTGGTATGGAGTGTGCTCTGTCCCGACCGCGGAGGTGAGCCATGGCGATTCGGTTAATTTCTCTAATTCTATTGTTCATATTATCCGCTTGCGGAACGACAGAAACGATCAGTTCGTTTGAAGAGCTGAGTCAGAACTATTCTCTGACCATTACTCGCGGCGACCAACAATCTGCTTATGTCGGGACCGTTCTGCCTGAACCGCTTACGGTCGTTATTCAGGGAAAAGAGGGGGGATATTTATCGGATCAGGTGGTTGAGTTTTCGGTGGTGGAGGGAGACGCAACGATTGTTGGAGAAAGTATTGTTCTAACGGCGTTGGACGGGACGGCCTCCACGACCATTCAGTTGGGAAATACGGCATCGGAAATCAAGGTGAGGGCGGCGCTCCGTATCAACACGTTCGACGAGGCCAGGCATGCCGCTTTGTTCACATTGACGGCCGTGGCGATTCCAGCCCCCAAACTCTATATCTACGACAGCAAAGCCAACGGCCAGGTGGGAACCGTCGGCCAAAAACTGCCGCTTCCTCTTTCGGTCATTGCAAAAGACGGCAAGGGGAATCCGGTCGTAGCCCAAGACGTCGAGTTCAAGGTCACGAAAGGTTCATCGGATGTTCTGGTCACGCCCTTGGTCAAGACGGACACGAACGGGGTGGCCGCGACGGAAGTCACGCTTGGAAAAACCGCGGAGTCGATATCCATTCAAGCAACGTGGGTTTCGAACGCAAACGGCGACCCGAACCGGGTCGTCATGTTCTCCATTAAGTCGAGACCAGATGCTCCCGCCGTGTTGAGTTTCGTCCAGGGACATATCAACGGCAGTCGAAGGGCGTGCGCGGCGGAGGGCTCGAATTTCCCAAGTTCGGTCGCACTTCGATTGACGGATCAGTATGCCAACGCGATCGAAGGGGCCACGGTCACGGTCAATCCGGATTCGCGGGGAAGAATCGACGGGTTGCCATTCGATATCGCAAAGGACCTGGTCACCGATGCGGCGGGTGAAGTTTCGTTCAATCTAACCGCAGGATCGGTGAGCGGCAGCGGGTATAACACGACAACGACGGTAAATGCTGTCGCATCAGGGAACGGCCCGGCCACTTCGGCGACATTTGATATCACGAAGAGTCGATATTTGTTCAACGGTCGTGGCGATGGTAACGCCATGTACTTCTACGGCTCTACTGGACTCACACCCATACTTTTTCCACAATGGGTTTATTACAGATTCCCATTCGTTGTATCGGCTCGTGGCTCGTGCTGGTCTTCGCTGGGTAGCACCTTCATGACCGCCACCGTGAGTCGTGTCGAGAATGCCTGTCCTAGTTCCGGCCTAAACTGGCCATCGGACGAAAAATTTGACGAAGGCTACACCGATATAAATGGCAATGTATCAGATGAAGGTACGATTTATGTGGCCAGAATTGTGTACGGATCAACCGTCACGTACCAGCCAATAGCCAATCGTCTCACGGTATCGGCGTCCGGTACGAACAGCTTAACGTATTACATCGGCTATACGAGTTGTAACTAATCCACGTGGCTGCCTGACCTTCGCGGATGTACGAACGACTTGTTCGCTGACTGCGATCCTGAGGAGGCGCGCCGAAAAGCGCGCCTCCGCGTATTGATAGGTGGGATATCCGGTTACTGGCAGGTCTCGCCGACTGTCT
>DATDPG010000151.1 GCA_035292885.1 Bdellovibrionota bacterium
GTCAATGATCAAGACGCGCTGTCCCGGTTGGATGGCGTCCACATGCATCTCTAAGGCGTCTTTTCCGTATTCGAGATCGTATTCCTGCTTCTTCTTGTTCCAGGGAAGTTTCCCCGGTTTCCGGACCGGCACGAAGCCGGCGCCCAAATCGTTGGCGACCGCCGCACCAAAAATGAATCCCCGGGATTCGATTCCGCACACAATCTCAACCTTTTTTCGCTCGAACGGTTCAACCAAAGCCTCCAGAACCGCTCCAAACGACACGGGGTCCTGAAGAACAGGGGTGACGTCATAAAAGAGAATCCCCTTCTTGGGAAAATCGGGGACTTTTCGAATTCTGTCGGTGATCGCCTTCATGAAATGTGTCCTTTTTAAATCAGCCCTCCCCCATAAGAGCGGGGGCCTTGAAAGTCAACAAGAAAGGCGCCGATCGGCATCAAGCCACGGCGGAACTCGAAACCAACGTTTGCGGCTGCGCAACCACGGCCTGTGCCGGTTGAATGCGTACCGAGACGCATCTCGACACTCCGGGTTCCTCCATCGTGATTCCATACAGATTCTGAACGATTTCCATCGAAACTTTATTGTGCGTAATCAAGATGAACTGGGTGGTCTGGCCCATCTCCTTTACCAGGTCGCTGTACCGGCGCACATTGGCATCGTCCAAGGGAGCATCCACTTCATCAAGAAGACAGAATGGAGGCGCCTTGTGTTGGAAGATCGCGAAAAGAAGCGCGATCGCCGTTAACGCCTTTTCTCCCCCGGAAAGGAGGTTCATGTTTTGCAGTCGCTTGCCGGGAGGTCGAGCCACAATATCGACTCCCGTTTCCAAAATATTCTCGGGATCCAGGAGAACCAACCTGGCCTTTCCGCCGCGAAAGAGACGGGGGAAAACTTCTTGGAATTTTTTGTCCACCGCTTCGAACGTATCGATAAAAAGTTGTCGGGTCGTCGAGTTGATTTTGCGGATGGCGGAGGAAAGCGATCCGAGTGTCTTTTCCAGATCGTCCTTTTGCAGCGTCAGGAACTCGTGCCGCTTCTGCAATTCATCCACTTCTTGAATGGCCGCTATGTTCACGTCCCCCATCTTGGCCATCTTATCCCGTAGCTCGGCCAATTCGGACGTCGACGCTTCAATGTCCGCCTCATTAATCGGTGTGTAGCCCTCGGATTCTACGATTTCGCGCAGAACGATCCCGTGGCGCTCCTTCACTTGGGACTCCAAGTGCTCCAGGCGCAGGGTCTCTTCTTGGGCGGCCATCCGGATTCCACTCAGCCCCTCGTGCAGCGCCGTGAGTTGCTCGCGCGATTGCTTGAGCTTTGCTTCCTGCTCTCGAACCTGTTCCAACTCTTCGTCGTGCGCCGTACGTAATCCCTGGATCTTCTCGTCCAGTAACTGATGCACGGAGACGGCCTGACCTCTCTCGTCTGAAAGTTGTCGCGAGCTTTCGCGAAGTTCGACCGCCCGGCGATCATGTTCCAGTGAACTCTGTTTCAGCGCGGCGGCTTCCGACTGCGAGAGTTCAATCTGCTTCAATAAGGAATGATGCTCACGCGTGTGCGCCTCCAGCCGTTCTTTAATCGCGGCCTGTCGGACACGGGCGGCGGTCTGCAATTCAACATGAGTGTTGAGACGAATTCTAGCTTCGGAAAGGGCTTGGTTCGCTTCCAAAAGGGATGCTTTAAGTTCTGCCTGAGCTCGGTCCATCTCGCTCATTTTCAACGTCGCGGTGACCGAAGTGCCTTCGATAACACCTTTCTCGTCCCGGATTTTGTGAATTTCTTCTTCGATTACTTCCACGCTTTGGCGGGAACGCCGACGCGCTTCTTCCAATCGTTCGACATCTTTTTCGTGCGTGACGACGTTACGGGACTCTTGTTCCAGAGACTGGCTGACCCTTTCCAGCTCTCGATTCGCCGTCTGGATGTCTGAACGCAGACGAAGGAATTCGCGTTCCACTTTCTCCCGCGAAGCACGACTCGATTCTAAGGATTCCCGAAGCTCTTCCATTTCCCGGCGGAGCTGAAGGACGCCTCGTTCTTCTCCCCAGGTTCCCCCGATCACGACCCCTTCCCGTGTCACCACGTCGCCGTCCGGCGTAACAAATGTCAGCGCCGTTCCGCGATTCCAGATCGCCAGCCCTTGGAACAGACTCTGGACTAAAACCACGTCTCCCAAAAGTACGTCAAAAGCCGAACGGCAAGAATCTTCCGCATGTACGTAATCCTTGAGCCAGCCGATGACTCCATCTCCCTGCGGCGGCGCTTTTCCCTCGGACGAACGTAAAGCTGTCCGAGGGAGAAAGGCGCCTCGACCGCGCCCCTCCCTCTTCAAGCGTTCGATCATCGAAAGAGCGTTTTCATGTCCGTCCACCACAAGACATTCGACGCGCGTCGAAAGGGCCGCTTCCACCGCTCGCTCGTAACCACGCTGTGGATGAATCAGTTCGCCCAGGAGCCCTGAAATAGCGTCCTCTTTCCATTCCATCACGGCTCGTGCTCCCGAACCGTAGGCCTGGTACGTTCGGACGAAGCTTTCAAGCGTCGCCAAGCGTGATCTTTGTCCTTCGATTGTGCGATCCAATTCGGCGAGGGCCGTTTCCAACTCGGTTCGCCGCGCGACCATGCTCTCCATCCGCTTCCGAAGGCTCCCCTGCTCCTGCTCGAAATTGAAGCGCAGTTGCTGAACCGTTCCGATCGCCCGCTGCCGCTCGGCATACGCCTGTTCCAGCTGCATCAGCTCTCCGTTGGCGCGCTCCAATTCTCGTAGACGCACGGCCAGCTGCCGGTCGAGCTCTACCGTTCTCTCTTCACGAGTGACGGCCTGGTTTTTTTGCTCCGCCACGCGAGCCACGGATTCCAGCATTTGGTTCTCGTAGCCGCTGATTCGCATTTCCAAGCCGCGCGCACCGTCTTCGAGACTTCGCTGTTGCGTTTCAGTTTCTTCCAATTCGTTTTGGACTTCCGCAGATTCACGTTCCAAGTCGGTGAGCAGTGTCGAAATCCGCGAAACTTCGCCTTCCATCTCAACGCGGCGGTTCACGAGCGATTCGGATCGTTCCTTTTCATCGAGAGCCATCGCCCGCAGTTGAGAAGCCTCTGTGTTTTGCCCTTCAATTCGGGCTTCGAGCTGCTGAATAGCCGTCGCCTGGCCAAAACGATCGTGTTGCTGTTTTTCGAGTTCGGTCTCCTTTTGCGCCAAGGACAAGCGACGGCGTTCGATCCCCGCTTCATAAGCCAAAACCTCCGTCTGTTCCGCATTGAACCGATCGGCGACGTCCTGCTCCTTCTTCCGGTTTTCGGCGAGAACCCGCCGGATTTCCGTGTGACTGCGCGCGGAAAGCGCCACGTCCAATTTCCGGGCCCGATCGCGATATTCCCGAAACCGCTCGGCCTTTCGCGCTTGCCGTTCCAGGGAATTTATCTGCCGTTTCAGTTCTCCAATAATGTCCGTCACGCGCAGAAGGTTCTGCTTCGTGAATTCCATTTTTCGAACGGCCGCCTTTTTGCGGTGTTTGTATTTCGTGATTCCGGCGGCTTCTTCAATGATCTCTCTGCGATCCTCCGGCTTGCTCGAAACGATCATTTCGACCCTGCCCTGCTCAATGATCGAATACGAGGATTGGCCGACGCCGGTGTCCAAGAAAATGTCGACGATGTCGCGAAGCCTGCAGGGAATCTTGTTGATGAAAAACTCGCTCGTCCCGTCGCGGAAGATTCGGCGAAGGACGGAGATGTCGGCGTATTCTTTGTATTGAGCCGGGCCGGACCCGTCCGAATTATCGAGCGTGAGGCCGACCTCGGCCATTCCGGTCGGCGGGCGAAGGTCGCTCCCGGTGAAGATCAAATCCTCCATCGAGCGGCCGCGAAGTTCCTTAAAACTCAACTCGCCGGTGACCCACTTGATCGCATCGACGACGTTGCTCTTTCCACACCCGTTCGGTCCGACGATTCCCGTCAGCGGGACGGAAAAATCGAGCGTCGTCTTCTCAAGAAAGGATTTAAAACCGGCTACTTCCAGTCGTTTTAGTCTCACAACTTCCTCTACGCCCTACGAGTATCAGACCTCTCCTAAAATGGGAATCTAAATCTAACGTATTGTACTTGCCATATGTGACTATCAATCCAAGTTTTCTCTCGAACGCGGCGCGTTATTATGCGCTACCTACCGAATCGTTCGGCGTTCTTCAAGGCTTCGCAAATCGATGACCGAAATATTGTTGTCTTCCGGATATGTCACATACGCCGTCGCGTCGACCTGGCGAGGCCTAGTAAAGACCGCCACACTTCGCCCGCCCCGTTTTGAGGAAGGAAAGATGGGGTCGATTCCATCCAACGTAACGAACGTAAAATAGTCTCCGTGAGTCGTCGGCTTGGTTCGCGAAGAACGAATGGTCAATGCGATCGCTCCGTCGTCGCTCGTGTACGAAACCCCTTCGACGACCCTTCCCTTTTGGGCTCCCGAAAGCGAACCGACCACGACATATTCCCCGTTTGGACGGACTTCGACGGTCACCGTTCCTTGTTGCGTTGGTGCCGAGGAAAGACGAAGGCTTTCCTCCGACAAAACCTCCGCGATTTCTACTTCTCCGGCGTCCCCCTCCGAAGAAAGCAGAAGATGATCGCCCGAAACGACCCCGTCCGTGATGAACGAGCCCCCGCTGACGGTCACTTGATCCGCATTCACATTCGCCGAAAGGTTCGCCGTTCCCGGAACAACACCTTCAAAAACAAGCTGCCATCGTTCGCTGCGCGTAACGCCGTCCATTGTATTTACAGCGATTAGCTCGGGGGCCGAAGTCGGGCCGACGTCGAAGAATTCCTTACCCGTTTCCGTGGACTGAGGATTGTCGCCCGTTATCCGCGTATCCACGCGCGATCGCGTTTCCAGGTTGAATACTTCAACGCCGCCCGAGGCGGTGGGAACCAAACCGAATCTTCCGTCGCTCCGTTCAAACGGCGAAAAATCAAAACCGATGTCATTGATCCGCGAGACCGAAGCGATCGCACCCTGCGACAGATCCCAAATCGAAACCGACCGATTCTCCGTCGGAATGAGATAAAGCGTCCCCGCGGTTGCATCTGCTCCGACCGCACGCGTCTTTAACCCTACCGGTACGGGGGCAACCGCCAGACTCGCCAGGTCCAGATCGAAGATATTTCCGGTGGCCTGGTTGGATACATAAAGATGTCCTCCCCCCAGGGACGACCTACCCGGTTCGGCATCCACGCTCCCACCGTCCGAAAGGGAGAGCGTGGCCTCGATCAAGAGCGTGTCGAGATTCAGCACCGATACGATCGCAGGGCGGGTCTGGACGATATACAATCGATTCGAATCGATCTGAAGATCCACCGGGCGCGAGGATAAAGAAAGAGGCTGCGCCACGACCGTCCCGAACAAAAATCGATCGTCCCCCGTCGTTCGCTCCACTCCGGACTGAACCGTGAAGGAAACCGCCCCGTCATCGGTCGTGTACGGCGTATCTGCATACGCGCGGCCGACCTGTTCACCGGATTTGGATCCTTTGACTCGATAATTGTTGCCGTCCACGAACCGGACTTCCCACTGCTCGTTCTTCGCCTTCGTCGAATCCACGGAGACCTGAACCAATGCCGGCGTCGATTTCCGCCCGCTCTCCTGGTAGATCGGCCGGCTCGCCCGACCCACCGTGGCGCCCCCCAAGTTTACCGGATCATGTGCGATTTCCTTTTTCCCCCGATCCGCCGGCGGAACAGCGTCGAAAGCCCATAATTCATTATGTTCCGCATCCGCCGCAAATACCCTTGGGACGGACCCACGATCCGACACCGCCACGGCGACCGGCGATCCCCCGACAATGATCGGACTTCCTTCCAATTCATCTTCGGCATCGGTGTCGGCCAGCGATTCGCTGTCTTGATCGATCACCGCCACGCTTCCGCCCGTCTCGTTGGCCACGTACACGAATCGGGTCGTCCGTCCGTCGTAAGAAAGATCGATCGCCGAAGCTCGAACATCGACGGGATGCTGAAAAACACTAAATCGGCTGTCGCCTCCGCCTCCGCAGCCCCAGACGACCGGCAACCCGAACAAGAATATTCCTCGGAACACGTTTTCGATCTTCATTTTACTGTCCAGCTATCGTTCCGAGCAGGTCTCCGGTCGTATCGTCCAAAATGGATATCGAATTCGAAATGAAATTCAGGACGTAAATGACTTTCCGATCCGGGTCGGGAACCAAATCGCCCGGAGACACTTCACTCAGAAAAATTTCGCGGATGGGCTTTCGGGTGGCCCGATCAATCATGAGGACGGAATTGTCCGTTTGATTCGAAACGAAAAGGGTATTTCCGGTGGACGAGAGGGCAATTCCCTCCGGATCCCGTCCGGTCGGGATGATATCGACTAATTTCGCGTCTACGAGTTCCATGTCTATTCCGTTATCCTGAATACCGCTCACATCCAGGACGATCACGGCTTGCGCACCCCGATGCACGATGTAGGCAAGATCGTCCGCTGCGATCACCATGGCGCGCGTACCGGCCGAACGGACAATGCCGGACAGATCCATCATGGCTTCGACCTTTTGGTCGCGCGTGTCGAGGACATAGATATTGTTGGTTAGCGTCGACGTCACGAAAAGAAGCCGGCTATCCAACGAAGGCACCAGGCGGTTTGCCCCTCTCCCCGGCTTTTGGTTCTTGTTCCGAAAATTCACGGAGGAGATCAGTGGGAGACCCTTCAGTTCACCGTCGTCGGAATCGAAATCGATCGGCAAGAGACTCAACGGGTCAATGATCGAGACGCTTCCCGATGTATTATTCGTAACCAAAAGAAGATTTCCCGGCGTAGTCCCTGCGGCTAGGCGAACCGCCATCGGCGCCTTGTCCGTTTCAATACCGTTGGCCACATAGGTTTCGGCAGGGGTTGGAACAGCCACGGGTGTGAGTGAAATCGCCGTGCCGTTGATTCCAGGAACCGCATAATCGTACACCAGCAGCGCGTCGTTCCCCCGATCGGGCACGTAAATCCGCGACGAAACCGAATCGGCCGTCATGAATCCGGCGATACTTCGACTCTCGACGCGGGTCTCGGGAAGCGTTTTTTGTGTCAAGAGATCGACCGCCACCAGCGAACCGTTCTTTTGATCCAACGTTACGTTGGCATTCGCGACCACGGCCAGGGACGTCCCCGGAATCAACACCATGGATACCGGACTGTTCAAAATCAGAGAGCTGTCTTCTTGAATGAGCGGACCCTCCGAACATCCGACCAAGAGGAGCAGTGCAAGTGCCGATGAAGCCCGCATTTGGATTAGGTAGACGCCTCGGAAGATCGAAGGGCGATCTGAGCCGCCGCCAGGCGCGCGAGTGGCACGCGGAATGGAGAACAACTCACGTAGTTGAATCCCAACGCATGAAAATGCGCGATCGACGCCGGATCTCCTCCATGCTCTCCGCAGATGCCCACCTTGAGAACCGGATTGGCCTGTCTTCCACGTTCCGTTCCGATCTTGCAGAGTTCCAAAACACCTCCGGCATCCATCGTGGAAAAGGGGTCCGCGGAAAAGATCCCCTTCTCGATATATTCCGGGAGAAAGCGCGAGGAATCGTCGCGGCTCAACCCGAACGTCGTCTGTGTCAAATCGTTCGTTCCGAACGAAAAGAAATCGGCCTTTCGCGCGATCTCGCCGGCCAAAAGCGCGGCACGGGGGAGCTCAATCATGGTTCCGACGAGGTACCGCAAGTGCGATCGATGTTCGGATTTCACCTGTTCGGCCACCGCCACGATTCGATCGCGCAAGATCGCCAGCTCCCTCGGATCCACGATCAAGGGAACCATGATCTCCGGAAAAATATCGTCCTTCAGCTCTTTTTGGATTTCGCAGGCCGCCGTCATGATCGCGCGCACCTGCATTTCGTAAATCTCCGGGAACGTGATTCCCAGGCGGCACCCGCGATGCCCCAACATCGGATTCATCTCATGAAGATTCTCGATACGGATTTTCAATTCCGCCGCCGCCGCTCCGATTCTTTGGGCCAGTTCGGCGATCTCCGCGTCCGTTCGCGGCAAGAACTCGTGCAACGGCGGATCGAGAAGTCGGATCGTCACGGGTAGGCCGCGCATTTCCCGAAATATCCCCCGAAAATCTTCGAGCTGCATCGGGAGAATCTTGCCTATAAATCCTGCCCTTTTCTCCTTCGTCTCAGCCAGAATCATCTGGCGCACCACATCGATGCGGTTCTTCTCAAAAAACATATGCTCGGTGCGGCAGAGCCCCACACCTTGGGCTCCAAACTGGCGCGCGATTTTGCAGTCCGCGGGAGTGTCCGCATTGGCTCGCACTTTCAGGATTCGCAGGGCGTCCGCCCAAGCCATAAACTCGCCAAAGTAATCGCCCACTCCGGCTTGAATAGTCGGAACCTCGCCCAGGAATACTTCGCCCGTGGAACCGTCGAGGGAGATGACTTCTCCTTCGCGTACCTTTGTACCGTTCGTCGAGACAAAAAACCCCTCGTCCGATCGGACTTCGACGTCGCTGCAACCGACAACGCAACACTTTCCCATTCCACGAGCAACGACAGCGGCGTGCGACGTCATGCCGCCACGGCTGGTCAAAATTCCCTGGGCGGCGTGCATACCCCCGATATCTTCCGGAGAGGTTTCCGCCCGTACCAAGAGAACGCGTTCGCCTTTCTTCCCCATTTGTTCCGCTCGCTCGGCCGTGAATACAGCCTTGCCGCACGCCGCACCGGGTGAGGCAGGCAGGCCTTTCGCCACGACTGTTTTCTTCGCATCCGGATCGAAAATCGGATGCAACAGCTGATCGAGATCCTTCGGCTCAATCCGTATGACCGCTTCGCGGTTTCGGATGATTCCTTCATGTACCAATTCAACGGCAATTCGGACGGCGGCATGGGCGGTCCGTTTGCCCGTTCGAGTCTGCAAGATCCAAAGCTTCCCCTTCTCGATCGTAAACTCGATGTCCTGCATGTCCGTGTAGTGGGTTTCCAGCGACTTGGAAGTTCGCTCGAGCTCACGGTAAATTTCCGGCATTCTCTCTTCCAGCGTCGGTTCACTCTGCGCATCCGTCCTTTTTCCATTGATGGAGATCGGTGTCCGAATCCCCGCCACGACGTCCTCGCCCTGAGCGTTCAACAGATATTCGCCCATAAGCCCCGGTTCGCCGGTGGATGGATTTCGGGTAAACAGGACGCCGGTCCCGGAATCCGCGCCACGATTTCCGAACACCATCGCTTGAATCGTGACGGCCGTCCCCAAATTCTCCGGAATGGAATGAATTCTCCGGTACGTGACGGCCCGCGCCGTATTCCAGGAGCGAAAGACCGCTTCCGTCGATAGTCTCAACTGTTCCCACGAATCTTCCGGAAAATCGCGCCCGGCCGAGCTTCGGACCAGCGCATGATATTCATCGGAGATCTTTCGCAACGTAGCCGCGTCCAGCTCGAAATCAGACCGAATCTTCCGCTCCTTCTTAAATCGACGGAGTATTTCTTCGAATTTCTCATGTCCGACATCCAAAACCACGTTGCTGAACATCTGAATCAGCCGGCGATACGTGTCCCATGCGAAACGCTCGTCGCCGGAAATCTTCGCCAACCCTGTCACGCTTTCCCGCGTCAAACCCAAATTGAGAATCGTATCCATCATTCCCGGCATGCTGACCGGCGCCCCCGAGCGGACCGAAACCAACAGCGGATCGTTCGCGTCACCGAACTTCCGGCCGATTGTCCTCTCCAATCGGCCCATCGCTTCCTGAATTTCGCTTTCGAGACCCAACGGGAGCGTTTGATTGCCGACATAAAACTCGGAACAAACTTCCGTGGTCAGTGTGAATCCAGGGGGAACCGGGATTCCTAGACGCGACATATCGGCCAAAGCGGCTGCCTTGCCCCCGAGGAGCTGAACGAGATTTTTATCCCCCTCCGCCTTCCCCTTCCCGAACGAGTAAATCCGCTTCGCCATACGCCCTTTCTCTTCCGATTTTGGGCGGCGAAGGTATCGAAAAGATTGGAGAAGCACAAGAACGCCGCCGCCCGATTTTCTCTTTGCCCAAAATGTGTACAATGCGCGCGCCTCAAGGATTGAAGGCCAAGGGTTTCAACAGAAGGGCGCAAGCCCTTCTTCTATTTTAGATGGGAGGATTTCGATGATTAAGATGGGTCAACCGGCTCCCGAATTTAAGGGAGATGCTTACGTAAACGGCGAATTCAAACCGATTTCACTCAGGGACTACCGGGGCAAATGGGTGGTATTTTTCTTTTACCCCCTCGATTTCACGTTCGTTTGCCCGACGGAACTCCGATCGTTCGCAAAGCACGAAAAGGAGTTCAAAGAAGCCGGTGCGCAGGTCATCGCGTGCAGCATTGACAGCAAATACTCGCACAAGGCCTGGTTCGAACGGGACCTCAAGGAGGTCCAGTACCCCGTGCTTTCGGACATCACGAAGAGCGTCAGCCGAGCGTACGACGTTCTCAATGAAGACGCGGGGATTGCGAACCGAGGCGTATTCATTATCGATCCGGAAGGGAATGTGAAATACGCAAACGTCACCGACCTTTCCGTAGGTCGAAGCACGGACGAAGTCCTGCGAGCTTTGAAGGCGACCCAGGCGGCTAAGAACGGCGAGCTCTGTCCCGCCGACTGGAAGCCCGGCGACAGTTACCTCAAGAAATAGACGTCGGTTCACCGATCGTGAAATTCGAAACGCCAAGCTTGCCGGAGATCAAGAAGGGCGCGCACGGACGGACCGGAGCATACAATGAGACGTATGTGAGGACCGCCCGTACGCGCCCGACGCAGAGATCCGGCAAGATCGGCGTTTCCGTCAACATCGGAACTACGTAGCCACCCTAGCTCAGCTGGTAGAGCAACTGATTCGTAATCAGTAGGTCCGGGGTTCGATTCCCCGGGGTGGCTCCATCTTTGTCGTTTCGTTTACACCGAGCGAATCAGTTGCGAACCGCATGGTCGAAAACCATGCGGGTGAATTCGACAGCTTTGCTGGCGAAGAGGGTCAATACGAGCGAAGCGAGTGACCCTCTATAATCATCCAACTGATTCGTAATCAGTAGGTCCGGGGTTCGATTCCCCGGGGTGGCTCCACTCCGCGCGCGTCCACAGGACGCAAGCGGAGGGGGAGTTTCTCATTTCACAATTCGAATTTGACGCCGAGTGCGCCGACGAGTGGTATGGGAACTCGGTCGGAGCCGACCAAGAGAACATCCGCTCCAAATCGAACAGTCAGCTCGATGGCGTCGTTGAGGCCGTAGGAAAGCACTCCACCGAATCTAGGGCCGAACAACACATCGTTCTGATTGTTGTCGGACGTTATAAAAGCGGACAATCCGCCGTAAAGGGCCGGTCGGAGCGGAAATCCTGCCATTCGACCCCACCGATAAACCAACGTCGGCCCGATCGCCACAAGGACCAATTCACGAAAACCAAGCTCGACGGTCCCCCCCAGTTCAACGCCGGGCCGTAAGCCATAAAGAACATCGGCGCCTACCCGATATTGGTTTGGAATCTCTTTGGCCCCATAGGCGAATCCCGCGTGAGGGACCAAATACCAACGAGCGGAACTGGATGTCGTCGCCTTCTCTTTGGGGGCGGCAACCGATTTCGGCACAGTTCCCGGCGACACCCCTACGGGCGGTGAAACAGGCATGGGACCCAATACTTTCAGTTCCGTGGCTTGAAGCCAGCCGCGCAACACTTTGTCGCCTTGCTCGATCTGAACTTCAAACCAATTCCCCTGCCGCCCCGAAACAACCACTTCGGCCCCCGGAGGGGGTGCCGCAATAATCGGAGCCCCTGTCGAAGGCAGTGTGTGAACTTTAGCCATGCCTACGGATACGGCTCGAAGCGGTGTTTTTGCCCGTTGATAGGCCGTATCCATCTGCGCCCGGGCAGGTTGAACGACACAAATAGCTAAGATCAAAAGAGAAAGTAGCGTTTTCGGACGGGGGGAGGAGCTTTTGTGTCCCGCGGAACTCACGTTTAAGCTTCTAAAATAATTGGCAAAACTTAATCTGTCACCCCAAAAATGTCTCGGGTTGGGCCAAAAATCGCCCACTCCTGAGGGCGCCTCCCCTTCAGTCCTCCGTGCTCAATGTGGAAATAAGTAATTGAAATTATTAGTAATTATATCAAAAAATGAAAACTTGGCATACCGCGTGCGTTGCGTTAGAACCATCAAACGTCGGAAAGCTTATGAAGCAGCGCATAAGACATATGGAAAGGCAATTTCACAAATGGTGGCCCTACCTCCTTGTCTGGATCACTATTCCAACAAGTCTCTATATTGCGTACGCTCCGCCGTTGTCGGAGCTGTGGCCGCGCACAGACAACAATAAGATCTCGCAAGGAAAGTCAGAACGGATTAGTCCGTACGACGAGATCATCCACCGCAATGCAAGCAACCACCAAATAGATTGGCGACTCATCGCGTCCATGATTCACACTGAATCGTCCTTTCGAAAGGACGCCGTGAGTCCCGCGGGCGCACAGGGTCTCATGCAGATCATGCCAGCTGTCGCTCGCGAACAGGGCGTAGCCTCCGCGAGGCACCCGGAGGAAAACATTCGGGCAGGAATCGTTCACTACAAACGATTTGCCCAGTTGATTCGCGGCAAATCGCCAGAGGATACGCTAGCTCTTTCCTTGGCGGCCTACAATGCGGGTTTGGGTCATGTCCGCGATGCGCAGCGCTTGGCAAAGCGAATGAAAATCAATCATCGCAGTTGGAAAAACGTTCACCGTATGCTGCTGTTGCTTGAGGAACCGTTTTACTACAAAGAAGCCACGTACGGATTCTGTAAAGGAACCGAAACCGTGGAATATGTTTCGCGGGTCTTGAAGAAATATGCGACGTACCGAGCGAAATTCCCGACGCCTCCTGTGCACGCCAAAATCGCCACGAGCGCACCCGATTTCGACGCGTAACAATCATAGCCAATTGTGATAAACACCTCGACCCTCCCTGGAGGGGCCGTCGCTCAGCTGGGAGAGCGCGTTGATTATCATCGGGGTCGTGCAGTGCCCGACCCCCGATAGCCCCCGTCGCTTCGGACCGGCAAAGCCGGATCCTCCGCTCTCACTCGGCGCTCTCCCCAATATCGACTCCCACGCTTTATTTGTGATAAAGACCCCGTCCTTCTCAGAAGGGGCCGTAGCTCAGCTGGGAGAGCGCCTCGTTCGCAACGAGGAGGTCGCCAGTTCGATCCTGGTCGGCTCCACCATTCCGAATATTTATCCCGGCCCGCTAAAATCGACCACGGTAACTGATAGGAAAAACTCAATTTTCGGTTTTTGAGGACGCGGTTCGAGCCGATTTTTTGGAAAAATTCTTTTTGTGTTTCTGGATTTTCGCGCTTCG
>DATDPG010000152.1 GCA_035292885.1 Bdellovibrionota bacterium
GCCTTCACGACGTTGTGCGCCGTGGTGCTGCCGAGGCTCTTCGTCAGGACGTTCTGGATTCCCGCCGCGGTGATCACGGCGCGGACCGCGCCGCCGGCGATCACACCGGTACCGTCGCTCGCCGGGCGCATGAAGACTCTCGCCGCGCCGAATTTTCCCAAAATCTCATGGGGCACGGTTCCGTTACGCAGCGGAATCCGAATGAGCGTTTTCTTGGCCCGCTCGGCGCCCTTTCGAATCGCATCCGGAACTTCGTTTGCCTTGCCCAATCCCACGCCCACGTGACCTTGTTGGTCACCCACGACCACCAGGGCCGAAAAGCTGAACCGCTTGCCGCCCTTCACGACCTTGGCCACTCGGTTTACGTTGATGACCTTCTCGGTCAGCGTTAAGTCGTCGGGATTAATTTTGGGTCTTGCAATCACAGATTCCTCCGTCAGAATTTAAGACCGCCGGCTCGGGCGGCGTCCGCCAAAGCCTTCACGCGGCCGTGATACAAATAAGCTCCCCGGTCAAAGGCCACTTCCTTGACGTTCTTTTCAATCGCCTTGCGGGCGATCAGCTGTCCGACTTTCTGCGCGGCCTCGATCGTCGTCGTTTTCTTAATCTCCCCCTTGAGTTCTTTTGACATCGTCGAGGCGGCCACGACCGTCTTATGAGCGCCGTCGTCAATGATCTGGGCGTACAGATGTCGGTTGCTTCGAAATACAGACAGCCGAGGGCGCTGACTCGATACCGTCAGTCGCTTTCTTACGCGCGCCTTTCGGATGACTCTGCCTTCTTGTCGTGAATGCATGGGGTATTCCGCCTTCCTTAAGTGCTGGCCGCCGCGCCGGCCCCGGCCGCCTTGCCGGCTTTCCGGCGGACGGTCTCGTTGGCGTACTTGATGCCCTTACCCTTATACGGTTCCGGCACTCGGTACCGGCGGATTTCGGCCGCCGTCTGGCCCACCAGATGTTTATCGGCTCCCGAGATCGTAATTTTCGTCTGCTTTTCGACGGTCACCATGATGCCCTCCGGAATCGGAAAGAGCACCGGGTGGGAAAAACCGAGAGCCATCTCCAACTGGTTTCCCTTCACCGCGGCTCGGTAACCGACTCCAATGACTTCCAGTTCACGGGTAAAACCTTGCGCTACCCCGCGAACCATATTCGCGAGCAAACTCCGCGTCAGACCGAATTTGGCCCGTGCGTCCGGAGCCGTGGCGTCCTTAAGCGAACAAAGCACCTGCTGGTCGGCCACCTTCACGTCGATGACCGGCTCAATCGCCAGTTCCAATTTTCCCTTCGGTCCCTCAATTCGGATCGTATGCCCGTCCAGGACGGCTTTTACGTTTTGAGGAAGTTGAACCGGCTGTTTCCCAATGCGCGACATAGTAGCTCCCTACATGACCGAACAGATCAACTCACCGCCCAGGCAGGCGTCGCGAGCGGCCATTCCCGTCATCATCCCTTTCGACGTGCTCACGATCGTCACTTCGACTCCCGTCGATGTCGCGGGAACGTCTTGCGCGGAGGCGTACCTTCGGCATCCCGGCGTGCTGATCCGCTTCAATCGGTGAATCATCGGTTCGCCGTCCGAAGAATAACGGAGGTTCATCCGAAGAATCTTTTTCCCCTGATCCGACAGCATCCGAACGTCCGAGATAAATCCCTCGTCCTTCAATATTTCAGCGAGGCGAACCTTCACCTTCGAAGCCGGAATGTCCACGCTCGGGTGTTGCGCCTTTTGGGCGTTCCGAATTCGGGTCAAAAAATCTGCGATGGGATCCGTGTTCATCAGTACGCCTCCTACCAGCTCGCCTTGATCACGCCCGGGATTTCTCCCTTGTGCGCGAGTTTCCGAAAACAGAGCCGGCACATGTCGAACTTCCGGTAGTACGCGCGCGCTCGACCGCATAACGGGCAGCGGTTGTACCGGCGTACGCCGAACTTCGGCTTTCTCCGAGCTTTCGCCATTAACGATGTCTTCGCCATAACTCCTCTCAATTCTCCCGAAACGGCAGGCCCATTTGTGTCAACAGACTCTTCGCTTCCGCCGGTGTCTTCGCCGTGGTGACGAGAGTGACGTTCATCCCGAAGGTCTTTTCCACCTTGTCGACCTCGATCTCCGGAAAGATGTAATGCTCCCGAACTCCCAGCGTGTACGCTCCCCGTCCGTCGAACGACTTGGGAGAGATGCCTTTAAAATCGCGGACCCGCGGAAGAGCCACATTGCAGAGCCGGTCAAAAAATTCGTACATCTGCCTTTGGCGAAGAGTGACCATGCACCCGATGGGCAGTCCCTTGCGGAGCTTGAAGTTGGAAATGGCCTTTTTCGCCCGGGTGATGACCGGCTTCTGGCCCGCGATGCGGGCCATGTCCGCGGCCGCGGTCTCCACGATTTTGGGTTCAACGGTGGATTTGCCGAGGCCCATGTTCAAAATGATTTTGCTGAGACGAGGCACCTCCATTTTGTTCTTGTACCCATGCTTCTGCATGAGGGCGGGAACCACCTCGTCCAAGTACATCTTCTTAATTCTGGGAGCCGCCGTCGCCATACGTCATGCCTTCTTCTTCTCGATCGTTTCGCCGCACTTCACGCAGACCCTCTGCGCTTCGCCTTCCTCGGTCTTCTTGAAACGCACGCGCACCGGTCGATTGCACTTGGAACAGACCAGCAGCACGTTCGATAGATGGAGAGAAGCCTCTTTTTCGACGATGCCGCCCTGACGATTTTTCGCCGATGGCCGCTCATGCCGTTTGACCATATTGACCTTCTCGACCAAGACGCGGTCTTTCCGGGACAAGATGGTCAGGACACGCCCGGTTTTCCCGGTCTCACGTCCCGTCACCACCTGAACCAAATCGTTTTTGCGAATCGCCTGATTGGATCTTCGCTCGCGTGTCATCTGCATCAGACCACCTCCGGTGCGAGAGAAATGATCTTCATGAAATTTTTCGCCCGAAGCTCACGAGCTACGGGCCCGAAAATACGCGTGCCGATCGGTTCGCGATCGAGCGAGATCAAAACCGCCGAGTTGTCGTCGAATCGAATGTACGATCCGTCCTTGCGCAGCACCTCTTTCCTGGTGCGCACCACGACGGCTCGCTTCACCTCCCCTTTCTTCACCTTCGCCGTCGGGATGGCCTCTTTGACCGCAACCACGATCACGTCTCCCACGCTGGCGTATTTACGTCGGGTCCCCCCCAGCACCTTAATGCATTGAACCATGCGTGCCCCGGAGTTATCGGCGACTTCGAGTTTCGTCTTCATCTGAATCATGCGCCGGCCTCCGGAGCTTTCGGGGCCCCCGAAGCCTGCGGTTGGTCCGTCACCTTGCGGCGCTGGTAGGCAACCTTCTCTTCCGGCCGCACCTTCGCCTTTTCCATGACGTTGACCACGACCCAGCGTTTCGTCTTGCTGAGCGGCCGGCTCTCCCGCAATCGAACCAAATCTCCCAAGCTCGCCGTCTCTTTCTCGTCGTGCGCCACAAACTTCGCCCGGCGCACGAAGATCTTCTTGTACTTGGCGTGACTCACGTGGGTTCGCGTTTCCACGATGACCGTCTTCTGCATTTTGTCGCTGATCACCCGACCCACGACTTCAATTCTTTTCCCGCGAGGCCTCATGCCTGTTTCTCCTTTTTCGTCTTCCCGGAAACTACCATCTCCTGCTGAATCGTCTTGATCCGCGAAACCAATTGCCGGAACTTCCGCATATTCATCGGCGTCGTCGCCTGCTCGCTGTGCCGCTTGAAATGGAGCCAGAACAATTGCTCATTCGCCTCGCGGACTTTGGCTTCCAATTCCTCGGTTTTCAACGCGCGAAGATTGGCGATCTGTTCCTTTCGATGTTCCTTGCCCTTCATACGGCTCTCCGTGAAACAATTCGGGTCTTCAGCGGAAGTTTGTGGGACGCCAGGCGAAACGCTTCCTTCGCCGTCGCATTGTCCACACCTTCCATTTCATACAAAATACGGCCCGGCCGAATAACCGCGACCCAATCTTCCGGCGATCCCTTTCCTTTTCCCATCCGGGTTTCGGCCGGTTTCTTGGTCAATGGCTTGTCGGGAAACATCCGAATCCAGACTTTCCCTCCCCGTTTGATGAAACGGGAAATCGAAACA
>DATDPG010000153.1 GCA_035292885.1 Bdellovibrionota bacterium
GAAAGGACGGGGGTGGTTTCCCTCAAACTGGCTCAGGAATTGGGCCTTGTGGGGGTGGTGGCGAGATCGAGCGGCTGCGACCGGGATGTCCGTCGAGACCATCCCTTCGGAGGGTACAAATCCGAATCGGTCCCGGTGGCACTGCGGACGCAAGGAGACGTGATGGCGAGAGCGGTCGTTCGTTGGTTGGAAACGAAGAACTCGCTCCGCTTGCTTTTTACGCTGATTTCGAACCTTCCCTCCGGGCCGCTGTCGGAAAGAGAGGGAAGCCCCGGCAAGAACCTCGCCGTCGTCTCGATGGTGGAAGGCTGGAGGGGGGAGATCGTCCATGTGGCTGCGACCGATTCTGAAGGTGAGCTTCGAGTGTATAAAGTCGTCGACCCCTCTTTCCATAATTGGTTCGGTTTGGCGATGGTGCTCCGAGGGAATGAAATCTCCGATTTTCCCCTCTGCAACAAGAGCTTCAATCTCTCCTATGCGGGGCACGATCTTTAGTGTTCGATGTCCTGAAAAATCGCCTTTTTCAAGGCCACCGAACGTCGAAGTTTCCGAAAGGGTCCGTGGAACTTCCGGAACGTTTCCGCGGGCTCCCCGTGATGGACGAATCGAAATGTCCCGACGGATGTCACGCCTGCGCCGAGGCTTGTCCAACGCGAGCGATTCTTACGGACCCTCTTCGGATCGATCTGGGCGCCTGCCTCTTTTGCCCTCTTTGCGAGGAAGCCTGTCCGGAGGGGGCCATACATTTCACGCAAGATCATCGCTTGGCAGTTTCCAAACGCGAGGATCTTCATATGGGGGCGGACGATTCCCTAAAACTGGCCTCCGCCTTGGATAAAAAAATGAAAAAGTTATTCGGACGGTCGCTGAAGCTGCGCCAAGTTTCCGCGGGGGGATGCAATGGCTGTGAATCGGAACTCGTTGCCCTGGGAAACGTTGTTTTCGACCTTCAACGTTTCGGAATGCAGTTTGTCGCCTCACCTCGTCACGCCGATGGCCTCGTCATCACCGGACCCGTGACCGTGAATATGCGGCGGGCTCTGATCGAGACGTACGCCGCGACGCCGGATCCCAAAATCGTGATCGCCATCGGAGCCTGTGCGCTGAGCGGCGGTCCGTTCGCGGGAGCCGAGGCCTGTTTGGGAATCCCCCCGGAAATTTCCGTCGATCTCTATGTTCCGGGATGTCCTCCGCATCCCTATACGATATTGGACGGGTTGCTGAGGCTTCTTGGAAAATTGGACGAGCCGCCTAAAGACCGCGATCGTCATTCATGATCCGGATCATTCCATCATAATCGTCAAAATTTGACCCAAAACAGGGATTTATTTAGGGTGATGCGTCTCGCTCGATGTTGGAGCATTTAACCACGGAAAAAAGGAGCATCGGAATGAGCAAAAAATCATTGTTGTTGAACGCGGCGATTGCCGGAATCTTGGCGGCCGGGACGGTTGGGCTGGTCACCAACGCGCTGGCGGCTGATGAAGGCAAATGCTCGCAGAAGAACGCATGCAAAGGGAATGGCGCCTGCGCCTCTCTGGACGGCAAGAGCGCCTGCGCCGGAAAGAACAGCTGCAAGAACCATGTCTTTAAAGGAACCAAAGAGCAGTGCGACAAAGCCGGCGGTACCTTCGAGGCCATGGCGGCGCCGGCACCTGCCGAGAAGAAGAAGGGCGGCTGAGTTTTTCTTCCAAGTTTCTAACGAGGGTGGGGCGAGCGATCGCCTCGCCCTTTTTTATTTTCCGCCAAATAGGGTCAAGTTCAATTCAGGGAGTGGCGTTTTGCGACCGATGGCGAACGATTTCACCCTCGACCATGTAGATGACATCTTGGGCGATATTTGTCGCCAGGTCGCCGATCCGTTCCAAACGGCGCGTGGTCGTGAAGATGTCGAGGGCTTGATCGATCGTGGCCGGGTCCTTCTTCACCAGGGTCCGGATTTCCTTGATGATCACGCGATTGCAGGCGTCGACCTGGTCGTCGTTCAGGCAAATCGTTCGGGCGAGTTGGGTGTCGCGGTGGATGAAGGCGTCGAGGCTTCCGCGCACCATTTGCCTCACCAGTTGTTCCATCTTCGAAAGCTCCTCGGGAACATTGACCGGAGCGTCGGTCAATAGATGTTGCGTCCGTTCCGCGATGCTCACGGCGTAATCGGCCATTCGTTCGAGATCGTTGTTGATTTTCATGACGGCGGCGATAAAACGAAGGTCTTCCGCGACAGGCTGATAGAGGGCTAGAATCTTTAAACAGTTCTCCTCAACTTCCACCTCTTTTTGATTGATCACTTCTTCACCGGAGATGACCTCTTTTGCGAGATCTGCGCGACGTTCATTAAAGGCTCGGATCGCTTTTTGAACCGCCTCCTCAACCAGCGTTGCAATGGAAAGCAGATCCCTCTTCAATTGTTCGAGTTCCCGGCCGAGGTGTTTTGACATGGAAGCTCCTATCCGAATTTTCCGGTTACATAGTCTTCGGTCTGACGGTTTGTCGGGCGAGTGAAAATCTGTGGGGTCGGGCCGAATTCAATCAGATCCCCCTGGTACATGAATGCCGTGGCGTCGGACACTCGCGCCGCCTGTTGCATGTTGTGCGTCACCATGACGATCGTATAGCGTTTCTTCAGCTCGAATAACAGATCCTCGATTCGACCCGTAGAAATGGGATCGAGGGCCGAGCAAGGCTCATCCATCAAAATAATCTCGGGTTCCATGGCAATCGCCCGGGCGATGCAGAGCCTTTGTTGCTGTCCGCCGGAGAGCGAAAGGCCGCTTTGGCTCAACTTGTCTTTTACTTCGTCCCAAAGCGCCGCCCGCTGCAGGGCATGTTCGACGCGTTCGTGAAGGCTCCCTTTGTAGCCGTTGATGTGGGGGCCCCAAGCCACGTTCTGGAAAATGGATTTGGGAAAAGGGTTCGGCTTCTGAAACACCATTCCAATCCGTCGCCGGACGTCGACGACGTCGATGTCTCTCCCGTAGATATTCTTGGAGTGATAGTAAACGGCGCCCTCGGTTTTCACATCGGGAATGAATTCGTTCATCCGGTTGAACGCGCGGATGAGCGTACTCTTTCCGCATCCGCTGGGGCCGATGATCGCCGTAATCGCCCGAGGCTCAACGTCGAACGAGATGTTTCGCACGGCCTTTACGGTTCCGTAGGAAACCGTGAGATTTTCCAACCGGAGAATCGGCTGCTTAGTGTCAGCTCGCTCGGCCGTCACCAGCGAAGTTTCCTTTCGTATCTGTGACGAAGAAGGATCGCCAGAGCGTTCATGGTAAGTAGGACGGCCAGGAGGACCAAGATGCCGGCCGCGGCCAGGCCATGAAAGGCCGGCTGGGGGCGAGAGGCCCAGTTAAAAACCTGGATCGGAAGCACCGTAAAGGGGTCGTTGAGGCTCGTGGGGACGAAGGCCACGTAGGTGAGGGCGCCCAACATGATCAACGGCGCCGTTTCTCCCATCGCCCTGGAGACGGCGAGGATCACTCCGGTGAGAATGCCCGGCAGCGCCGCCGGCAGGACATGCGCGTACGTGGTCTGCCATCGCGTGGCTCCGAGTGCAAATGCGGCCAGACGAATCGATTTCGGAACGGCCCGGAGCGCTTCTTGAGACGCGATAATGATCGTGGGGAGGATCAGGAGCGTCATCGTAAGGGCTCCCGCCAGAACGCTTCGCTCGAATTTGAGGCCGCGAACGAAAACGGCGAGGCCCAAAATTCCATAAACGATCGAAGGAACACCCGCGAGGTTCGCGATATTGAGCTGAATGAACCGGGAGAACCAACTCCGCCGCGCGAACTCCTCGAGGTAAATGCCCGCGCCGATTCCGATGGGGAGGGAAAAGAAAGTCGTCAACCCCATGACCCACAACGTTCCAAAGAGCGCGGATTTGATCCCCGCTTGAGCCGGGAATCGCGACGGGAAATTTAGGAGGAACGGCTTCGTGACGTGTTGAATTCCGTCGCCGGTAAGGTCGATGAGAAGAATCGCGAGAAGAACGACGCCCATGAAAGCCGATAGGGTGCAGATGGCCGCGAACGCGACTCCCAGAATCCGGCGTCGCTTCAGAGTGGCTCCGAGCTGTGGTTCCGAAGAGTTCAATCGTAAACCTCGCGAAACCGCTCCAAAAGTCGAACGGCAAAAATATTCATGATCAGCGTAATGACGAAGAGTCCGAGACCGACGGCGAAGATCGTCTGATACTCGATCGAGCCGGCCGGTGTGTCGCCCAGGCTGACCTGGACGATGTATGCGGTCATCGTCTGAATGCTTTCGAAGAAGTTCGCCGTTAATTTCGGTGTGGCACCGGCGGCCAATGTGACCGCCATCGTTTCTCCAATGGCCCGGGACAGAGCGAGAACAAACGAGGCCATGATTCCCGAAAATGCGGCGGGGAAAACCACACGGGCCGAGACCTCGAATTTTGTCGCGCCCAAAGCGTAGGCGGCGTAACGAAGCGCGCGGGGAACGGAGCGCATGGCGTCGTCCGAAAGCGACGCGATCATCGGTAGAATCATGATGCCGACGACGATGGCCGCGCTCGCCGCGTTAAAAATGTTCGTCTGCGGATAGAACTTCCGGAGAATCGGCGTCACGAACGTCAGAGCGAAGTAGCCATAAACCACCGTGGGAATTCCGGCGAGAATCTCCAGAATCGGCTTAAGCCAGATTCGAATGTGATTCGGAGCGTACTCACTCAAATAGAGGGCGGACAATAACCCCAACGGAATAGCGACGACGGCTGCGCCAACGGCAATGAGCATCGTTCCGGAAACGAGCGGCAAAACGCCGAACTGTTTGGGCTCAAACATAGGCGTCCATTCCCGTCCGAAGACGAATTCGAAGATCGAGACATGTTCAAAAAACTTGAAGCTCTCTTCCAGGAGAACCCAAACGATTCCCAGGGTCGTGACGATCGAGACGAACGCGCAAAGAAATAGAAAGCCGATGATCGCCCGCTCTCCGAGACGCCATTTTCGGACGGACGACCATTTGCATGACAAAATGGTTTCGGT
>DATDPG010000154.1 GCA_035292885.1 Bdellovibrionota bacterium
ACCGGAACGTTCCGATCGACGGCCGGTTCGTTGATCAAAATTTCGTAGCAGAGAACCATGTCCTTCTCATCTAGAAGGAGCAACGACCAACTGGTGGGGTGCAGAAGCTCGGAAATTTTTTGCAGGACGATCCGGAGGACCTCTTTGATGTCGAGCGTGGATGTAAGGGTCTTGCCGATCTCGCTGAAGATCTGCAGCGCGTCGACCGTTTTCTTCAATTCAGAGAGGAGTGTTTGGCCTTCCATCGGCGGGCTACGCTGAAGCGGCAACCTCGGTCAGACCCAAGGGCGCGAGGTTTTTCCGGATTCGGTGATCGAACGAAAGAATCGCAAGATTGGGGTGTGTCTTGAGGAATTCCAACGCCGTAGCCAGGTGAATTGCATCGAGAGCGCGGACAGGCTCTACCGGAAACGGTTCGGAGGCTCTCTTGCGTACATCGGCATTGATCTCCATCAGGATCCATCTGCGTTGTGCGGCGGCGAACGCTCCCTGAAGCTCATGTCGTTGGGCGCTCTTTAGGGTGGTCAATGCCTCAGCGCTGATAAGTGCGCGTTCTACCTCGACGCCGGTCAGCGCCGAACTGACAACCGTATCCGCATGTTGTACGGACGCGGCTACAATATTGTGTTCGGCCTCCGTGAGGAGCCAACGGAGTACTGCCGAAGACTCGATGTACAATGTGGTCAATCGCCGCGCACTTCGTCCAGAAGTTTCTGGGCCGTCCCGTCGGGAAGTCGAACGGGCGACGGAGGAAGGTGGGGCTTTTCACCGGACGCCGGAATGACCTTGCCTTCACGAACCCATTGTTCCAATAGGGACGACGGCGCGGGGTGGAGAGAGCCGAAATCCGGCTTTCTCAATTCAGCCACGACCTCGTTACGATCTGTGAGAAAAATCCTGGTTCCAAGCTTTACTTCGCGCAGATACGCGCTCAGGTGATTCTTTAATTCCTTTATGCCCACGCTTTTGACCTCCATCGTGTATCTAAAAGTAGCCCCTAGGGGCTACTTTGTCAATGCCCCGCATGCCTGATACAAAAGCGCGCGGGATGCAAGTAATGGCTCGAATCATATTGGCTTCGGCGTCCCTGCGGCGGAAGGAGCTTTTGGAATCGGCCGGAATTGTCGTCGAGGTGCGGGCGAGTGATATAGCCGAGGTGGGATATGGCGGAGATCCGGCGCACCTGCCTCTTCGGATGGCGAAACAGAAGGTGAAGTCGGTGCGAGCGGCGCTGGGTCCATCGTTTGACGGGTGGATTTTGGGCGCCGATACGGTTGTGGCGCTGCAAAAAGAGACTTTCGGTAAGCCGCACGATGAGAAAGACGCTCGGCGGATGCTCGAAAGGCTCTCCGGACGGGAGCACACGGTCTACACGGGATTTCGTGTGGAAGGGTTCGACGGTGATTTTCGGGAGGGGACGGTGGCTACGGTCGTCGAGTTTGCACCGATGACCAGTTCAGAGATCGATACCTATATTCGTTCCGGCGAACCCTTCGACAAGGCGGGCGCCTATGCGATTCAGGGCAAGGGAGGGAGATTCGTAAGGGCGATTCGCGGTTCTTATTCGAACGTCGTCGGCCTTCCTCTGTTTGAAGTGATTCAAGCTCTGCGCGAACTGGGCGCGATCAAGGATACGTAGAGTGTCCGAGCCTTCCATTGGCGATCGATGGCGATCGGTTCTCGGACGCGTTGAAGCCGACTGTGACCGCGCCAAACGAGAGCGTACCTCCGTCCGCGTTGTGGCTGTGACGAAGGGAGTCGCGGTTGAAAGAATTGCCGAAGCGTACCGCGCGGGGGCCCGGATCTTCGGCGAAAATTACGTTCAGGAACTCTTGCCGAAAATGGCGGCGCTGCCTGGTTTGATTGAGGGAGGTCAGGCCGACTGGCATTTTATCGGATCGCTGCAGTCGAATAAGGCGAAAATGATCGTTGGAAAAGTCGCTCTGGTTCATTCGGTCGACCGCTGGTCGCTCGCCCAAGCGCTGGATAAGGCTTCCAATAAGTCGGCCGGTTTAAGCCCGAAAATCTTGGTGGAGGTCAACATTGCCTCGGAAACGACGAAAGGCGGGATTCCTCCCTCCGAATTGCGTTCGTTTGTGGAACGTCTCTCTCACGAGACGACTTTGGAAACCCAAGGTCTGATGGTTTTTCCACCGTTCAGCGACGATCCGGAACGTTCCCGAGCCTACTTCGCACAGACCCGAAAACTCGCGGAGGAAATTGAAGCGATGAAGCTGCTGCGCGTCAAAATGCGGGAACTTTCGATGGGTGTGACGAACGATTTTGAGGTGGCGATCGAAGAAGGGGCGACGTTGGTTCGGATCGGCACGGCCATCTTCGGCCCGCGCAGCTGAGAGCGCGAAGGACTAGCCTAGTTTGGTCTTTGGCGATACGCTGGCATGCCATGAAACTGACGCCACTGGATCTCGTCCAACAGAAGTTCAAGAAGGGCGTGCGGGGGTACGAAGCGAAAGAAGTGGACGCCTTCTTGGAATTGGTGCGCACCGAATGGGAAGCGCTTCTTCGGGCGAATCAGTCTCAACAAGATGAGCTGGACCGCCGGAAGAAGCGATTGGAAGAGTATCAGGAGAAAGAGCGGACGCTTCAAGACACGTTGGTCACGGCCCAACGCTTGACCGACGGGTTTAAACAGTCGGCCAAAAAAGAGGCGGACATTCTGATCGGCCAGGCGGAACTGCAAGCCGACAAGATTATCCATCAGGCGCACGGCCGGTTGACCGATATCATCGACGAAATCAACGAATTGAAGCGGCAGCGGGCGCTGTTCGAAAGCAAATTGCGCGGGATGCTGGACGGCCATCTTCGGCTTTTGGAGCTTCAAGACGAAGCCCGGAAGAGTGCGCAGATCGAGGATGTGAGCGTCCTTCCCCGCCGCGCGTAACCTTATTGCATCGTTTTTCTATGCCCAGGAAGAGAATGAGGGAGAGCCTTGGACTCCGCGGGACGCCGTTCGATCGGCTTTACGCGCCGATCGACGGCTCGGCTCTCGGCCGTCTCGCTGTTCGATCCATTGATGAGACGGCCTCCGAGACGCCCGCGTCATCCAAGGCTCTCCCTCATTCACTTTCGCTTATAAGAAGAATAGCGGCAGCAGATCTTGCATCGGCGTGGAAATAACACAGTTGTTGTGTAGGCCAAGAGCATGGGTTCGCAGGGCGTCACGGAGGCAGCTGCCTCTATGCGTATAACGATACAGCTGCCGAGTGTCGAGCGGCGCCGAGCGGCGTAACGCGAGGCGACCGCGTCCCTGCGAACCCATGCTCTTGGCGTACGATGCATGGGAACGGAGTTAACAGCCCCGAAAATTCAGGTATAGTGCCGCGCCGTGGCGATCCTCGACGGTAAAGCACTCGCGGCAAAAATTCATGGCGAAATTAAGCGGGACATAGAGGCTTTTACCAAGGAAACCGGGATTCGGCCCGGCCTGGCCGCCGTCCGCGTGGGGGTGAACGAGGCATCGCGCGTTTATGTCAACCGAAAGGCCAAGGCCTGCAACGAGGTCGGGATCTATTCGAAGAAGATTGAGCTTCCGGAAGATACGTCCGAAAAAGCGCTGCTGGAGGTGGTCGACTCCCTCAACCGGGACAAAGAGATTCATGGAATTCTCGTACAGCTACCTCTGCCGAAACAGATTTCCACCGATCGGATATTGGCTGCCGTAGACGTGGAAAAAGACGTCGACGGGTTTCACATCTTCAATGTCGGCCGCCTAGCCGCAGGGCAACCGGGACTCGTTCCATGTACGCCGCTGGGTGTGATTCGGATTCTTGAAGAATACGACATCCCGATTGAAGGAGCGGAGGCGGTTATTGTGGGGCGGAGTCAAATCGTCGGCAAGCCGGTGGCCCAGCTTCTCTTAGCGCGGCATGCGACCGTCACCATCTGCCATTCCCGAACGAAAGATCTCCCCGAAGTGTGCCGTCGCGCCGATATTTTGGTGGCGGCTATCGGCAAGGCGGAGATGATCCGCGGGGATTGGGTTAAAAAGGGCGCCACGGTGATCGATGTCGGGATCAACCGAAAAAAAGAGGATGGCACGCTCGTGGGGGATGTCGCGTTTCATGAAGCCGAAGAGCGGGCGGGTTGGATAACGCCGGTTCCCGGAGGTGTCGGGCCGCTGACCATCGCGATGCTTTTGTCGAATACGCTGAAAGCCGCCAAAGAACGGGCGAGGATCCATTGACCGAGTTAAGGCGAACCCCTCTTTACGAACAACACAAAGCTCTCGGCGCGAAACTGGTCCCCTTCGCGGGTTGGGAAATGCCGGTCGAGTACACCGGCATTTTGGCGGAACATGAGGCGGTGCGGACGAAAATGGGCATCTTCGACGTGAGCCACATGGGCGAAATCGAAATTCACGGCAAGCGGGCGCTCGAATTTTGCCAGCGGGTTTCGACCAACGATGCGTCCCGTTTAAAGGCCGGGAAGATTCAATATTCGGCTATTTGTAATGAAGACGGGGGCGTGCTGGATGACTGCACGCTCTACCGCCTGGCCGACGAACATTTTTTGTTCGTCGTGAACGCCTCCAACAGAGACAAGATCTTCGAATGGTTTAAGGCGCACCCGATGGAGGGGGTCAAAGTGGAAGACCGGAGCGATGATTACGCGTTGATCGCTCTTCAGGGGCGCGGAGCGGAAGCTCTCTTGAGCCGTGTTGTGAAGCGGGACCTGTCGACCATTCTTTTCTACGAATTCACCTGGACCGAGCTGGTCGGGGCGGCGGCGATCATTTCCCGGACCGGCTACACGGGCGAAGACGGTTTTGAAATCTACATTCCGACGAATAAAGCGGCCGATGTTTGGGAGCTGCTCTTGCGGGAGGGCACGAAGGACGGCCTGGTTTCCGTGGGCTTGGGGGCGCGCGATACGCTTCGACTGGAGATGGGTTACCTCCTCTACGGCAACGATGTGGACGAGAGGCACACTCCGCTGGAAGCGGGCATCAGCTGGGCCGTCAAACTCGATAAAGGGAACTTTTTCGGCCGAGAACGCCTGGTACACCAGCGGCAAGAGGGCCTGAAGCGGAAACTTCGGGGAATTAAGATGACCGGCCGGGGGATCCCCCGTTCCCATTACGAAATCCATTTTCATGGGAAGAAGATCGGCGAGATCACGAGCGGAACGTTCTCGCCGACGCTGAAACAGGGTATCGGCCTGGGATACCTGGAAGCCGGGGTGGTGGACGCCATTTCGGTGGATGTGGTCATTCGAGAAAAAGAGACGCCCGCGGTTGTCGTAAAGCCTCCGTTTGTCGCGGGGTCGATCAAACGGTGACGACCGCAGCGAAAAACTTGCGGCCGTTAGGGTTCTATGGTGAGTAACTAAGGGGAATGAACAATGGAATTACCTGAGGATCTTCGGTACACGCGCGAACACGAGTGGGTTCGGATTGACGAAAAAAAGATGGTGGCCACGATCGGCATCACCGATTACGCCCAGGAACAGCTGGGGGATGTGGTCTACGTGGAACTCCCGGAAGAGGGGGAGGACGTCGTCAAGCAAGAACCGTTCGGCAGCGTCGAATCCGTGAAGGCCGTTTCCGATCTTTTCGCGCCGATTTCGGGGGAAGTAGTGGAGGCGAACGACGCGCTGGTTGATTCGCCGGAGATGATCAATGAAGAGCCGTACGGCGAAGCTTGGATGATTCGCGTGAAGATCAAGGATTTGGCCGATCTCGAAGATCTGATGGACTCGAAAGCGTACAAGAAATTCCTCAATTCCCAGACTGAGGAAGCTTAAGCCCTTCCTCACATGCGGGATATCCCCCTTACAAACGCCGATCGAGAGGCGATGCTTCGGAGTGTCGGTATGTCAGCCGTGGAGGAGCTTTTCGCTCACCTGCCGGCCGATGTGCGGCGAAAGACCACGCTTAATCTGCCGCCTTCCAAAACCGAAGCGGAACTTCGCCATTATTTCCGGGAGCTGGGCCGAAAAAATGAGGCGGTCTCGTCCAATGGATGGCTCTCGTTCTTGGGAGCGGGCTGTTACGAACATTTTATCCCGGCGGTCGTCGATAACCTCGTATCCCGCGGTGAATTTGCGACGGCGTACACACCGTACCAGCCGGAGGTGAGCCAAGGGACGCTCCAGGCCATCTTCGAGTTTCAGTCGATGATCGCCAATTTGTTCAGCTTGGATGTGGCTAACGCGTCGATGTACGACGGCGCTTCCTCCATCGCCGAGGCTGTGTTGATGGCGTTACGAATCAAGAAGGGGTCTCGGGTTTATATTTCGAAAGGGGTTCATCCGGACTACCGAGAAACGATCCGAACGTACGTTCGCGACATGGACGTAGAGATTTCGGATCTGGATGTCGATGCGGAAGGGAAGACGTTAACAACGAGGCTTCGGCCGGACAAGGCCGTCGTTGTGGTTCAGCAGCCGAATTTTTTTGGCGTCGTAGAGCCGATCGAGACGATGGCCGAGTGGGTCCACAAAAGTGGCGCTCTTTTCGCCGTAACCACGACGGAAGCCATGGCATTCGGCCTGCTTCGGGGACCGGGATCCCAAGGCGCGGATGTGGTCGCCGGTGAAGGCCAGTCGTTCGGAAATGCCATGAGTTACGGCGGGCCCCATGTCGGTCTTTTCGCCACGAAGAAGGAATTTATCCGGCAGCTTCCCGGCCGCTTGGTGGGTAAGACGGTCGATCAGGAAGGGAAAGACGGCTACGTTCTTACGTTGGCCACTCGCGAACAACACATTCGGCGGGAGAGAGCCACGTCGAATATTTGCACGAATCATTCGCTCTGCGCCCTTCGTTCCTGCATTTATATGGCTTTGGTCGGAGAGAAAGGACTTCGAGAGATTTCGTTGCGAAACGCCTGGGTCGCGCGAAAATTGCGGGCCCGGCTCTTGGAGATTCAAGGCGTACAGCCTCTCTATACAGGGCCGGTCTTCAATGAGTTCGCCCTCCGGCTCCCGATCTCAAGCGACGCCTATCTTGCCTCGATGGAACAGCAGAAGATTTTGGGTGGTGTGCCCCTCTCTCGATGGGACAAGCAACAAGATCGAGAAATTCTGGTTGCATTGACCGAAACCAAATCCGAGGACGACGTCGAACGCTACGTATCGGCCGCGAGGAATTCCCTGTGAAACCGAAGATTCGCGAGGTTCAGCGGGCGTATCATTCGGTGGCCGATCTTTTGGCGGCCAGTCACTCGGTGGGTGAAGCTGATACGAACAGTTACGTTCGCGCAATCCCGGCGGATCAGACGAAGGGACTTTTGCCTGCCGAACTCACGCGGGAGAAAATTGAGAATTTCCCGCAGCTCGCCGAAGTGGAAGTCGTCCGGCACTTTACCCGTCTGTCCCAACTCAATTTTGGAATCGACGGGGGCTTCTATCCGCTCGGATCCTGCACGATGAAATACAACCCAAAAGTGAACGATCAGGTGGCGGCGGAGGACGGCTACGCGTTGCTTCATCCCTGCACGCCGGAGAAATATGCCCAGGGAGCGCTCGAAGTCATGTTCCGGCTCCAGGAAGCGTTGATCTCGATCAGCGGTCTCAAGGCGGCGAGCTTGCATCCAGCTGCGGGAGCGCAAGGAGAATTGGTCGGAGTCAAGATGATCACCGCGTATCATCGGAAATGCGGAGATCAGAAACGGAAGGTCATATTGATTCCGGATTCGGCTCACGGCACCAACCCCGCCAGCGTCGCGCTTTCCGGTATACAGGTGAAGGAACTTCGTTCGAACGAGAAAGGGATTCTCGATATCGCGGAGGTCGAAAAAGCGATGGACGACACCGTCGCGGCCCTCATGGTCACGCTTCCCAATACGCTCGGAATTTTTGAAGAGAATATCGTTGAGATTTCGAAATTGATTCACGACCGGGGTGCGCTTTTGTACTGCGATGGAGCGAACTTGAACGCTCTGGTCGGTCAAGTCGAATTCAAGGCGATGGGCGTGGACGTCATGCACATCAATCTCCACAAGACGTTCTCGACACCTCACGGGGGAGGGGGACCCGGCGCGGGACCGGTCGTCGTGTCGGAAAAATTGACCGAATTTCTTCCGGTGCCGATCGTCCGGGAGAGGGAAGGGCGCTACTATTTGGATCACACGATCCCCTTTACGGTCGGCCGGTTTCGATCGCATTATGGAAACTTCGGAATGCTTCTTCGGGCGCTTTGTTACATCTATGCCTATGGCGCGGAGAAGATTTCGAAGATCAGCGAGGTCGCCGTGTTGAATGCGAATTACATCAAGGCGCAGCTTCGGGAGCATTTCCATCTGCCGTACGATTCACCTTCGCTTCATGAAGTCGTGTTTTCGGACAAATGGCAGCAGAAGGACCATCACGTCACGACGCTCGACATGGCCAAGCGCTTGATGGATTTCGGAATCCATCCGCCGACGATTTATTTCCCCCTCGTGGTTCGGGGCGCAATCATGATCGAACCGACGGAAACGGAATCGAAAAGAGACCTGGATGATTTCGTCGCGGCCATGGTACAGATTTCGGAAGAAGTGAGGTCAGACCCGAAGAAGGTCACATCCGCGCCCCACAATTTGGGGATCAGGCGTCTGGACGAAACAAGAGCGGCCCGCGATCCGAAGGTGACTTGGAACACCGGATCCTAGGACTCCGATCAACTAAAAACGCGCGTAATTGGTAACGATAAAGTGCCAGGACGGGATGACGATTCGCCCGTTCGCCTCAACGAGAGCCGGTGGGGGATTGAGATAGGGGGCGCCGGCCCGCACGGCTCGAACCGCTTCGCGGTCGAGCGCAGGGTTGCCCGAGCTCCCCAATATGCGGACCGATTCGAGGTAGCCGTCTTTCCGCAAAGTGATGCCGACGGTCGTGACATATTGCTCTCTCGCTCGGGTCTCCCGTGAAAGCACGTTCCGAGGATCCCACACGTTTTCCATCTGCCGTTTCATTCGAATGAAGAACGATGCGTAAACGTATTCCCGCGTGTTCAGAAGAGTTTCATCCCCCATGGAAATTTCGGGCAAATAGTTGGTTGGAGCGCGGGAGGCGACGCTCGGCCCGGCCGCGTGTTCTTTCAAGAACGAATCGGACAGCTCCAGTTTCAGTTTGCCCTGCTCCCCGGGTGCGGCTTGCGTCGTACCGTATCGTGCGACCTCCTTCCCGGCCGAAGTTCGTTCTCTTCCCG
>DATDPG010000155.1 GCA_035292885.1 Bdellovibrionota bacterium
ATTCCGGTCACCCCCCCCAACACGCCTCCTTGCCCGATCGTACTATCGGTTGAAAGCGGCGGAGATCCGACCACCGAAATCCGCCTGTCGTGGGTAGAAGTTTCGGAAAACGGCGACAGTTCCGAAGGCGCTTGTGTTCCAAGCGGCGGAGCCGTCAGCAGCCTGGACTTAAAATACCGGCCGGGCGGGACCGACTTTTCGGATGCCGATTTCATCAGCGGGACCGGGATGACGGTAATCGCTCAGGAAGACGATGGGAGTACGCTGGCACCAAAGGCGCCGGGCCTTGTTCACCAGCGGCTGCTGCAGGGGCTTACGCCGGCGACAACGTACATTTTCGCCATCCGCTCGATGGACCCGCAGGGGCTAAGGTCCCCCGTTTCGAACCATGCGTCGTTCTCAACCGATCCGGTGGTCGTGAATCTCGTGGGAAACGGCCAGTTCGTGAACCTCCGGGAAAATCTGCCCATGTCCCCGGGCTCGGTGCAGCGCCTGTCGATCAATGTCGAAAATAGCGTGAACATTCTTCCCGATTTGATGGGAGGCCATCCCTGGATTCTTCTGGCCGATCCGTCGAACGGCGTTCAGATCCTCAAGGTCGCCGATGCGTACAACGTGAGCTGCCTGGATCGTTTTGGCGTTCTCGACCCGGTGTGTGCTCTAAACGTGGATATCGAGCCGAGAGACTGGATGTCGCCTGCACGCTGGGTTGGGGATGGGCAACCCGACTTCATCGATCGGGACCGCCACATCCTGCGCACCGGCAGCGCCGACTGCGACGGCGTCAACGCCGTCCAGCAAAACTCCCCCTCCACCGCCGACTGGTCGCGGGTCGATACATTCGTGCGATGCAACTTGCCCAAGGACCCGGTGTACGCCGAGAACATATACAAAGCGGCGATGGTGGCCGTGAGGGCCGTAAACAACGATCCATACGACGATCTCGTTCTAGCGAACCTCTCCGCTTTGCAGGTACCGGACGCGGTGTACATCAATTCGGGGCAGGACCTTTGCCCCACCCGCCCCCTAGGGGGAGCGGACGTGGCGGACGGCATTCCCTGCTTTTCTCCGCCGATCAAACTCCCTCCGCAGCTGGCCAATTCGAAACTCCCCTCGAGCCGCGTGAAGCTGTACGACGCCGTAGACAACGATGGGGGTGCCGATCTCATCCTTGTCATGACCGGCCGGCAAGAAATCGGCGGCTTCTCCGCATACAGCAATCACTGCAAGTCTCGAACCGGTTCTTGTCAGGCCGATGATTTCCGTCTGGAAACGGGGCTGTTCGACGTGGGAGGAGACAACTCTCTGTTACCGCTCTATTGCGAAGATGTCCTTTTTGTCGACCTCAACAACGATGACGTGAACGACGTGCTCTGTGTCCGATCGGAGAGCTTCACGTCGCCAAACAATCACGGATTGAACCTTACGTTCCGGGCGTCACGCCCGTCCGCGAACGCCGACGGACTTCCCCATTTCGTTCTCGACCCGAACCTTTTCCCGGCGGCGACGCTCGACAACTGCAACCACTCGTTCGCGACGTCGGCCCGCGGCGGAAACGGCCAGGACTACCTCCTGGTCGGCTATCGTAAACTGGGCGGCGGAAGCGCCGGCCGGGGGATCGCGTGCAAGACCCGTCTTTTTGCCGGCTCCGGAAACAGTTTCAGCGACATTGCCCTGCCCGGGATGAACAACAACGACAACTGCCTCAACGGTGCCCTGGCTGACAGTCGGGGGCTCGGGCGTATCGACGCGGTCATCGCTTGCGGTCAGCTGGAAGACATCAGCAGCGACTTCGGGGGTGATACCTCCTTCCGTGGAGCGAAGATTTTGTTGAACGGAGGTATCAATCTGGGCATCGGCGGTTCGGACTTGGGGATGAATGTGTTCCAGAACTTCGAGGCCAACGGAATTCGTCTGTATCAGCCCCAGTTCAACGCCGTGACGGGGGAACCAACCCAGCTCCCGGGAGCGCCGATCGTGTTCGACTTCGACGCAGGACTTCCAGGCGCGGTGAACGCGATCGGATTGGGGGACCTGAACAATGATGGAGTCCCGGACGTTTACTTCGGAAACGGCGGAACGTCGATCGGCGAAGCCGGCATCGACCTGATCTTCCGACAAATGAGTCGTTAACTGGAGACCCTTATATTTAAATAATCGGTTCCAGCCGCGCGGTGAAATGCCGCAACGGCGAAGTCTCTTCCACGATCCGGAGACCCCGGATCTGATCGCGGTTTCGGTACACATCCAAGATCGCTTCCACGACGTAGTCGATATGGCTTTGCGTGTAGGCACGTCGCGGTATCGCGAGGCGGAGAAGCTCATTCCTCGAGGGAACGAAAGCTTTGGATTCGGGATCGGTTCGGCCGAACATCAGGCTTCCGATTTCAACGCCCCGAATGCCCGCGTGGAGATAGAGCTCGCATCCGAGTGCCTGTGCGGGAAAATGTTGGGGAGGAATATGGGGCGAAAACGCCTTTGCATCGATGAAGATCGCGTGGCCGCCCACGGGATGAACGATCGGAACCCCGGCTTCGGCTACATGTTTCCCGAGATAGGTGGTCGAAGCGATTCGATACTCCAAGTAAGTTTCGTCCAATGCTTCGTCCACGCCTTGAGCGATGGCCTCGAGGTCGCGGCCGGCAAGGCCGCCATATGTCGGAAACCCCTCGGTCAGAACCAGTAAGTTCTTGCATTTTCGTGCCCATTCTTCCGACTGGAGACCAAGCATCCCTCCAATGTTCGCGAGAGCGTCTTTCTTCGCGCTGAACGTACATCCCTGGGCGTACGAGAACATCTCCCGGGCAATCTCTCTCGTGGAACGGCGTCCCTGGCTCTGTTCCCGTTTCTTGATGAAAAAGGCGTTCTCCGCATAGCGACAGGCGTCGAGATAGAAGGGAATGTTGAACTCGCGGCAAACCTGGGACGCTTCTCGAATGTTCGACAGAGAAACCGGCTGGCCGCCCAGGGAATTGTTCGTCACCGTCATTAAGACAAGCGGCACGCGGGCAGGGCCCTCTTTCTTGAGCAGCTCGCGCAGTTTGGGAATGTGCATATTTCCCTTGAAGGGGTAGGGGGATTCAAAATCCGCGGCTTCGTCGATGGGCAGGTCGACGGCCTGAGCTCCAACGTACTCAAGGTTCGCACGTGTGGTGTCGAAATGAGTGTTGTTTGGAACAATCTGACCCTTTCGAACGACGGTGGTGAAGAGAATTCGTTCCGCCGCGCGCCCCTGATGAACGGGGAGGATGTATTTAAAACCCATGATTCTTTGAAACGCCGCTTCGAACCGAAAGAAGCTTTTCGCCCCTGCGTACGATTCGTCGCCTTCCATCATGCGGCCCCACTGTTGAGCGCTCATGGCGCTCGTGCCGCTGTCCGTAAGAAGATCGATGGTCACGTCCTCGGCTTTCAGCAAAAACAGATTGTATGCGGCCGTTTTTAGGAGAGATTCCCGGTCCGCGCGTGTGGTCGCCCGAATCGGCTCGACCATTTTCACGCGAAACGGCTCGATGATGGTTTGCAACTATTTATCCCTTGAGGAAAGCCTCGAGCTCGGTCTGTTTTTCGTCGTCCAAGTTGAGGAATTTGAGCGCCATCCCTTTCATCTCATTTTCCGTTGCGGTTCGATTCGCCCGCACGACTTCGGCGTCGATTGAAAAATCCTTTCCCGAAATGGGATGGATGATGACGACACTGACCTTTTCTCCTTCCGGCCGGAGGACGGGCGTCGACAAAAACATCCCGCCGGCGCTCAAATTTTGGGAAACAAATTCGTCCAGGCGCTTTCTGCTTCGGAAGCGAACCATGAAAGAGGCGGTGGTCCGCGGAGAAGCCCTCCTTTCGACCACAGGCGATTCCTGGGCGGACGATGGCGTTGAAGCCGTGTCGCCGGCGTTCAGGCGTTCGACTTGAGAGACGAATTCCACCCAACGATCGCGATCCCTGGATTCAATTTCCAGGAAATGAATGCCGATTCCGGCCTCGGATCGCGTGACTCCTTGCCAAGCGACCTTGCCGAAGATCTCGATGGGATCCTCGTTGGGTGGAAGAAAGAGTTTCAGGCGCACGAGACCATTGACGGCACGGGGCGTGCTGGAAGCCAGGCACACCCCATTCCGACTCACGTTGATCGTGGCGCCGGCCGTGCGATTCTTATCGAGAAACTCCACTCGGATTCGTGAAGAAATCCGTAGAGTTCCTCGCTTTTCGTTTGCCGTCACCTACCGTCGTTACAGGTCTCGGGCCCGGAGCGTTGATCGCTTGTTCGCCTTGGCCCGTTCGACCGCCTTCATAATCAGACCGTGGACCGCATCCGTGAGGGCAGGGAGGAGCTCAGACGAAGTCATGCACTTCTTCGACTTGATAAGAGCTCGCACCTTACTTCCCACCACCAACATTTCTTTACCCTTCGCCATTTCGATTTCCTCCTAATAAGCGTTCGGAATTAAAGGTCTTCTTTCTATATCGTCGAACCGCCATGCTTTCAACGAATTTGCCCTTCCTATTATTACGCGGGACGTATTCCAATGAATGGGGCGGCCAGGATGTCGCAACGCAACGGATTAAGGCAAAAACTTCTTGAGTTTCAATTATTTATCTGTTCTTGTTTATGGCACAAAGGCTGCTCTTCATTCCTTCACCTGGGAGATGTCATGACGGACAGCGATGACTCAACAAAACTCGAGAGACGGCGGTCCATTCGAAGAAAAGAGCCGGTGCTGGTGCGCTTCGAAGGGGACAATTTTTCGATCTATTCGCGAGCGATGGACATCAGCGCCGAAGGAGCGTTCCTGGCGACGCATTATCTGCTCGACCCGGGCACACCGATTCAGGTTCATTTCGTTGAACCCGCCGGCCAGGCATCCGTGGCATCGGCCCGAGTGGTACGGATCACCAGCCGTACCGTCGAGCGCGGAGAAATCTGCATCGGACTCGGCGTCGAGTTCGTCGAAAAAGATCCCACGACTGTGGAGTAATTCGCTTATTTGTGGGCGAGGCGAACCAACTGTTTATGCCAGGACGCCAGCGCCGCTCGGTCGCCGAATAACCGCCGCTCATAGATGAACTCGGAAGCACTTCGTACGTTAGCGGAGGAAACGGCTTCGATTCTTGTGATATTTCCCGTCGCGTAGAGATGATTCCCAAACGTGAGGACCTCCCGAATATTTTCCCGAGTCGGGAGCCCTTTCACGATCCCCAGCATCACCGCCCGCGCGGTCAGATCGTAAGACTCCAGGTAGTTTTTTAAGAGACCCGCGAAGAATCTTCGCCGAAGCCGGTTCTCGCTTCCTTCCAATGTGGGGCGTCCTTGCTCCAAAAAGAAACCGACATCCTCATCGTCCCGAAGAACGAATTCATGGGCGAAGATGTCGCGCAAAAAGGCCATATCTCCGGCGGCGGTTTTTTCAAATTCTTCTTGTTCCATCACTAGAGCCGCCATTCCGGGAGGCAGAAAGTAATGAAGAACCTGGTTCTTGTAATAGTCGAGCGTCAGCCGTTTATCCGCGCGGACATTCAGCACCACGTCGTCGCGCCCGGTTTCCATCGTAATCCATCGATTCACGCTAAAAAATGCCATCACTTCCGATAGGGCGGCATCGAGGACCTGGATCTCCTTGGAGCAGGGGATTTGGTGGCTCATGACGTATTCGGAAAGCCATTTCATCCTTTCGTTCAGCGTACTTTTGAGGATTGCGCGTTCCGCCTGAGCCAGTATGGAACAAGCCCCTAGGGAAGAGGCCGTGACGGTTGTTTCGGAGGCGATCGCTCTCACGATATCTGCCGCAAGCGCCAGCGTTCTTGTTTTTCGAATCTTCAGCGGAATCGGCTCTTCTCCATTCACGTCGAAATATTTCCGAAGGGAAATCGGCTCGGAAAATCGGACGTAAACGGATCCATGGCGACGGCCGAGGAATCGACGCGAACGAACGAGGGCCCAAAAGCTTTCGCGTTCTTTTTCTTTTCCGGATAATTCGGCCCGATAGGATCCTTCCTCCAGAACTTGGTCGTACGTGATCGAGATCGGGACGACGTAGAGGTCGCGGTTCGCACCGGAGAGATAGGCGTCCACCTGCATCGCAAGGAGACCATGCTTGGGAAAGATCAGTTTCCCGGTCCGGCTTCGCCCTCCCTCAATGAAGAATTCCTGTGTGTAGCCGGCCCGGATCAGCCACCGCACGTAAAGACCCAGGAGCCGCGCGTAAAGAAGATCCCCGCCGATGGTCCGGCGGATGAAAAAAGCTCCGTTTTTCCGAAAAATCGCGCCCATCGGCCAAAACGTGAGGTTATCTCCCGAGGCCACATGGGGCGTTCGCAGGTCGTTCTCATAAAAAACGGCCGAAAGAAGGAGATAATCCACATGACTCTTGTGGCTGGGGACCAAGACCACCGGATAATTCCGTGCGACCCGTTTGAGGCGTTCCAAACCGTTCGGTTCAATTTCAAGCTTTTCATAGAGCCGATTCCAGATCCATCGAAAGACCCGATAGCAGATGGCCACCATCGTTTGGTCGTAGTCCGAGATCATCGCGCGAAGTAACTTATTGGCGCGCTTCCAGATCTCCGCTTCGGATTTCTTTTCCCGCCGTGCAACGCTTTCCACGAGCTGTCGCAAATCCGGATCGCGGAAAAAGGTTCGGATGATTCGGTCCCGCGAGTGGAGAGGCGGACCGATCATCAATTTTCGTTCCCGGAAGAGATAGGAGGAAAGGAGGCGCCGAAGCTTTTTGGCGAACTGCTCGTCGTTGGAAGCCTGAACCGTCGTCAAAAAGCGGCTGAGCTCCGTCGGCTCCCCCATCTTTACACTCACGTCATGGATGTGCCTCAACACAACGAGCGATTTTCGGAGATAACCGGGAGCGGAGGTATCGCCGAAAAGAATATCGACGATCGATCGTTTCAGTCGATCGGGGCGCCTCCCCCAGATAAAGTTCACGGGGACGAGGGCGATGTTTATCTTCCCTTTTCGTTCGGCTCGAATCAGTTCCTCCCACACCAAAACGTGCCATCGGAGCGGACGATGAAAAAAGCCCGGCTGATTCAGAAAGAGCTGAATCGGACGTTTCGCGGCCAGGGTTTCTACGGCCTCGCGGCACTCCTCCCGGGCCCGCAGGGAAGGCTTTCGGAAGCGGCTCTTGATCCACATCCAAGAGAAAGGACTGTTTTCCCGTGGAGGCCGGCACAAGAGATGAGGAACGCCATTGGCAAATTGGGGTTCGGGGAGATGATTTCGAACGGTCAATGTTCGAAGAAGAAGGTGGTCAAAGATGCTGGCGCTCGGCATGACATAGACGACCGTGCGAGCCTGTGCGGCTCTTTGAACCGCCTGAATCGACTTCAAGTCGATCGAAATATGAGAGATGAGACGCCCCAGAAGTCGGGTCAGAAAAGAGCGGTCCGGGGGAGGGGGGGATACGTCTTGATTTTCCAAGGATTGCATTTCGGGTAGGCTGAGTTGACGGTCCCCGCTGGTTGTCGGGGCATGCATAAGAAGGCGAGGATTCTATCTCAATAAGGACAAAAGGAAAGCTGGCCCCTCCGCTTCGGAAAGGGGACCGGTTACGCCTGATCGCGCCGGCGAGCCCCTTCGATCGGGTCCGATTTAAGGAAGCGGTGAGGTGGCTCGAGAAACGAGGTTATCGCGTCACGTACGATTCGGGCATTTTTTCAAGCGAAGGGTACCTCGCGGGATCCGACGAGCGGCGGCGTTCCGAATTTTTGCGGGCGTGGAAAGATCCTCATTCTCGGGCGATTCTGACCGCACGAGGGGGATACGGATCGATTCGTTTGTTGCCGCTGAGTTTGCCGAAGAAAAGCCGGCCGAAGATTTTCATGGGACTCAGTGATCTAACGGTGCTCCTGAACCATGTTTCAAAGAGTACGGGAATGGTCACCGTCCACGGTCCCGTTTTGGCGGGAGAAATGTTTCGAAAATTATCTGAGAATTTGCGCGACAAGCTTTACCGAAAACTGGAGTCCGGCGAGCCGACCGTACTTTCAGCACCCCGAGACTTTCGGATTTTTCGATCGGGGCACGCGCGGGGGCGCATTTGGGGCGGCAATTTGTCCACCATACAGTCCACCCTTTCCACCCCCTTTGAGATTCCCTTTAAGGGGGCCTTTCTCTTCCTGGAAGAGGTGTGCGAGCCGGAGTATCGAATCGACCGTATGTGCGCACAACTTGCTTTGTCGGGGGCCTTTAAGCGAATCCACGCCCTGCTCCTCGGCCAGTTTACCGACCTGCGAAACCAGCCCCATTCTCGTCGCTGGATCGAATCTCTCGTCCGGCGGTACCTACCCGGCCGAAGAATTCCGATTCTGACGGGAATCCAAGCCGGTCACGGCCGAAACGAAGTTCTTTTCCCGATCGGCGGCACGGCTCGGATCGAACATAACGGCCGAAGGCTTTGGCTTTCGCCGTTGGTCGGAAAGAATCGATGAGCGAAAGCTGGGCTCCGGTCAAACGATTGCTTGAAGACGGCTTCGTCAAGGGGGTTTATCCGGGCGCTGCAGCGGGGATTCTGGTCGAATCGCGTCCTCCGAAAATATTCGTCGCGGGTACGACGGCAAGAGGCGCGAACGGTGCCTCGGTAACCGCAGAGACGGTTTTTGATCTTGCATCGTTGACGAAGGTCCTTTGCACGACTTCCGTGGCGGCGCGTCTACTCGATCGCGGCGAGATCGAGCTGGATGCGATCGTAGCGGAAACACTGTCGGATCTGCCGTGGCATCCTGAATTCCAGGAGGTCACGGTGCGGGATCTACTGGCCCATCAAGCTGGATTTGCGGCGTGGGTCGACTTTTCAAAGAAGATCGATCTTCAAAAAGCCCCACCCGGCTCCGAGGCCGCGAGGAGTTTTATCTTGGAGTCGATCGCTTCATCCGCTCCCGAATATTCCCTTCGAGGCGCAACATTATATAGTGACCTCGGTTTCATCCTCTTGGGGGAGTGGCTTGAGCGAACAACGGGAACCGTCCTTTGGAGTCTCTTCGAGCGGGAGGTCAAAAAACCGCTCGGAACCCAGGGGTTTACGGCATCTCCACTGCGGGATCGAGTTTCTTTGTCCGCCTTGGCGGCTACGGAGGACATCCCCTGGAGAAACGGCGTGGTTCAGGGAAATGTGCATGACAACAACGCCTATCTCCTCGGCGGTTTTGCCGGGCATGCCGGATTATTCGGGACGGTGAGAGATTGCATGGGAGTGGGGGCGACTTGGCGGGACGCCTGTTTGGCTGACAAACCTTATCTTTCCAAAAAGACGGCCCGACTCTTTTCCTCCCGACAGATTACGCCCAAAGGGGATTCTCGAGCGCTGGGGTGGGATATTCCAGCGGAGAAAGGATCGTCGGCCGGAACCCGCGTGAGCGATCAGGCCATCGGGCATTTGGGATACACAGGAACCTCGATCTGGATCGACATAGAGCGTCGCGCGGTGGTTGCTTTATTGACGAACCGAATCCATCCCGACGCCAAAAATGAGAAGATAAAACTTTTCCGCCCCCAGTTCCATGATCTGATTTGGGAGACTCTCGATCGATGAAGAAAACCGTGCACCTGATGGGAATTGGCGGAACAGGAATGGTATCGCTGGCCGGAATGTTCCAGGAGACGGGGTGGAATGTCCGGGGCTCGGATTCAAAAATTTATCCACCGACCTCAACAGAACTCGAGCGTTTAAAAATCCCGGTCGCGGAGGGATATAAGCCGGAAAACCTGCAGCCGCCACCCGATCTGGTGATTGTTGGAAACGTCGTTTCCCGCGGGAATCCCGAAGTGGAGGCACTTCTCAAAACCAGCATCCCTTACACTTCGATGGCGCAAGCGTTGGCAAAATACTTCCTGGAGGGCAGGCGCAGCGTGGTTGTGGCGGGCACGCACGGCAAAACCACGACTACGTCTCTGCTCGCGTGGATTCTCCTGAAAGGGGGCCGAGATCCGGGCCTTTTTGTCGGTGGCATGCCGAAAAACTTTGGCCAGGGGTATCGGATCGGTTCGGGGGAGCCTTTTGTCGTGGAGGGGGATGAATACGACACCGCCTTTTTTGAAAAATCACCCAAATTTCTCCATTACACGCCTCAAGATGTGATAATTACGAGCATTGAATTCGATCACGCGGACATCTATCGAGACCTGGATCATGTCATCGAGCAGTTTGAAAAATTGGTCGCGCTTTTGCCCAAGGAAGGGACGCTCCTTGCATGGGGTGGAAGTGACACGGTCAAAAAGATTTGTTCGAAGAGAAAAGACGGCGAGCCGCAGTATTATGGATGCGATTCGTGTCACGATTGGCGTGCGCTTGACACGCGAGTTACATCGACAGGTACGGCGTTCGATGTCGAGTATCAGGGGAAAATTCTCACGCATATCGAGTCCCCGCTTTTGGGAAAGCATAATGTGCTTAATGCTGTCGCGGCGATCGGCATGGCGACAAAGCTGGGTGTAAACCCCGAAGATTCTCTAAAAGCGGTTTCGACGTTTGAAGGGATCCGGCGCCGGCAAGAGTTTCTCGGGGAGGCCCGAGGTGTTCGCGTGTACGACGATTTCGCCCATCATCCGACGGCTGTCGCCGAGACACTGGCGGCGTTTCGGCCGATGGCGGACGCACGCAAGGGCCGGCTCTGGGCGATTTATGAG
>DATDPG010000156.1 GCA_035292885.1 Bdellovibrionota bacterium
GGTTTCGACGGAGTCGGCCAGACGTTTCCGGATCTCGGTCTTGACGACCAATCGATCGACGAAGACTTCGATCGTGTGCTTGAGCTTCTTGTTGAGCGATATCGGTGTTCCAAGCTCGTGGACCGCTCCATCCGCGCGAACACGTGTGAAACCCTCTTTTTGAAGGCGCGCGAACTCCTTTTGATACTCCCCCTTTCGGCCGCGAACGATCGGAGCCAGGAGATGAATTTTAGTCCCCGGAGGCAAGGCGAGGATCTGATCGACGATTTGTGTGGCGGACTGCGAGGCGATCGGTTTCCCGCATTGAAAACAATGAGGATGCCCGATCCTCGCGAACAAAAGACGGAGATAGTCGTAGATCTCGGTAACGGTTCCGACGGTCGAGCGAGGATTCTTCGACGTGCTTCGCTGTTCGATCGAGATCGCGGGAGACAACCCTTCGATGCTTTCAACGTCCGGCTTTTCCATCTGTTCGAGAAATTGTCGGGCGTAGGCCGAAAGGGACTCCACATACCGCCGCTGGCCTTCGGCGTAAATCGTATCGAACGCCAGGGAAGACTTCCCCGAACCTGAAATTCCTGTAATCACGACCAGTTTGTTGCGCGGGATCTCTACGTCGATCCCCTTCAGGTTGTGCTGTCGGGCGCCTTTTATAAAGATGTATCCGGGTTCCATGGCGGGGGAAGTTTTTGGCACAGCCCCCCGGGCTTGGCAAGACCCACTCTCGTGTTGCCTGGTGGAACTCGGAGTGGCAAGATCGGCGCAGCGTGGGAAAACAGGATCTCGCGGCCTGGGTACTTTTCTACGGCGTGGATCGAAACACGTTTGCACGTATCCCCGCACTCTCTCTTTGCGCCGGCTATTCGGGGCAAATGCTGGACGATGCGGAGGCTCCCGGAACATTAATGGGATTTCCCAATGCCGTGCAGGCTGCAAGGGCCGCGCTCCGCTGTCATCCCGAACTCATGCGGGCGCTGCCGGAAGGGTCGGTTCCGCCGATGGTGATCGACACGTCTGGAGATTCGAAACGAATGGCCACGGTCGCTTTTGGAATGCCGGCCGGGACCATTGCCGTGACCGAGAACATCGCCCGCTGGCTGGCGGGCGAGCCGCTGGAGCTCCTCCCAGGTCCTCGAATTCGGATGGAGGGCGAACGCGACGTCCCGGTTCGGATTCTCAATCTTTCGTCTCATAACATGGGCTGGGCGCTTCCGACGATTCCCACGGCGTTCCCCCCTTCGTCGCCCCCGTACCTGCGGCGGACCGAGCCGGCTGTGATCAACATTCAGATGGCTCCCAAGCGGAGCTGGCCGAAAATTCCGTGGCGGATTTTGTTTATCCTCGCGATAGGCGTTGTTTTCGTATTCGGCGCTCTTGCCTCGGCGCGGCTTCTGACACGCCGGCTTCGAGCTGCGCGTACGGGTTCACCGGAGCCGCAGGCTCAGACGTCCTCCGAGATTTCGTTCGTAGAGGCTATACCGACGCCCACTCCGACACCGATCCCGCTTGGTTTCGGAACGGTCGTGATTCAAACGACGCCGCCGGCGGCGAAGGTGTATCTAAATGATGAATTGGTCGGGAAGAAGTCTCCGGTCGTCCTGTCGCAAAAAAGCAACCAGGAAACGTACAAGCTGACCGTCGAAGCGAAAGGGTATGACACGCATACCAGCCTGTTCAACGTGGACGCCGATCAGCGAAAAGTAATCGACATTCGATTGGCGAAGCAGGTTCCGAAATAGGGGGACACACGACTGGACCCGAATTCCCGATATCGGGGAAGTAGTTTGGGTCCGGTCGTGTGTCCCTCAAATTGTTTCGACAAACTTCTTCGCTTCGGCGGTTAGCTGTTCGCTGGCGGGGAGCGATTCGGCCTCCGCGTAAATTCGAAAGATCGGCTCGGTCCCGGAGGGACGGATCAAAATCCAGCTTCCATCCCGAAGATAGAACTTAAAGCCGTCGAGTTTCGAAAGCGTCTCGACCGGTCGGCCCTGCCAGCGGTCGGGCGGATTTTCGGTTAAACGGCGAACAACCGACCTGGCCTGTTCCACCGTCAGATGAATGTCGTTGCGCGTGAAATAATACGGACGCTCGGCCTTGCAGAGATCGTCGTAAACCGCCCGAAGGCCCTTTCCCGCCGTCGCGACCAGTTCCAACAAAAGGAGTGCGGTGAGAAGGCCGTCTCGTTCGGGGAGGTGGTCGATGATTCCGATTCCCCCCGACTCTTCACCCCCGATCTGGGCCTCCCCATTCACCATCTTTTCCGCAATGAACTTAAATCCGACCGGAGTTTCGAAACATTTCTGTCCCGCGCGTTTTGCGACGAGGTCGACCATGCGGGTCGTCGAAACGCTCCGCGCGATCGACCACTTCTTTTTTCGATTCTGCAGCATGTGCCAATAGGCGACCGATAGAATCTGTTGCGTGGAAAAGTAGCTCCCGTCTTCGTCCACGGCGCCCAGCCGGTCGGCGTCGCCGTCTGTGGCGAGGCCGCATGCCCAGTCATTCTTTGCGACTGCGGCGCATAGCTCCATGAGATTTTTTTCGATCGGTTCGGGAGGGACGCCCCGGAATCCCGGATTGTCTTCACCATGCAATTCGGTCACTTCCACGCCGTTGGAGCGGAGTAAGGAAGCCAGGTGTCCGGAGGCGGCTCCGTGCATGACATCGAGGCCGACGCGAAGCTTCGCTTTTCGAATTCGATCGAGGTCGATCAGTTTTTTCACGGCTTCAAGGTATTGTTCGAGCGGTTGATACGTTCGGATCTTTCCGCTCTTCGCCGCCCGGTCGAAATCCTCGGAAGTGGGAGCCGCAAACGATTTTGCACCAAGTTCCGCGATCTTCGTTTCAAACGCTTTCGTCGTTTTGGGATGCGCTGATCCTCCGAACGGTTCTTTGAACTTGAAGCCGTTCCACGCGGCGGGATTGTGGCTGGCCGTAATGACCGTGGCGCCCACGACGCCCGGTTCGTTTTTCGCCGCCCATGAGAGAGCCGGCGTGGGAAGGAAGGAGGGGGCGAGGAGAACCTCGTAGCCTTCGTTCGCATAAACTGTGGCGACCGTCTGGGCGAACTCCCGAGAGAGGAATCGCCGGTCATGGCCGACGATCATTCGTTTTTTGTCCGGAGCGCTCTCGTGCAGTGCGGCGGCGACTGCGTGCGCCACCCGCGTGACCGTTTCAAACGTGAAATCACGGGCGATCAAGGCCCGCCAGCCGTCCGTTCCAAATTTGATTTCAGGGATTTGCGTCATTACGGCACCAATCTCTTCGCCGACGCGATTCGCAGAGCCCGTTCAAAGCTTCGAACATCCGCCTCGTCTCGGCCGGCCAGATCATACGCCACGCCGTGGCCGGGCGAAACCCGAAGAATCGGCAGCCCCAGTGTAATGTTCACGACCTTGTCGAGGCCCGGATATTTGGCGGCGACCAGCGCCTGATCGTGATACGGCGACAGAATAACATCCCATCGGCCGTTCCTGGCCAGCGGAAAGAGCGTGTCCGCGGAGAACGGTCCCTCAATGGCCCATCCGTCCGAGCGCAGTTTTTGAATCACCGGTTTGAAGATCGATTCTTCCTCACTGTCCGTTACGATTTCGCCTGCGTGCGGATTGAGCCCCGCCACGGCCACCTTCGGCTTTTCGATCCCGAACATATTCCGGAGCGACGTGACGGTGACCCGAATGGTCTTCTCCAGCAATTCGGATGTGACGGTTTTTGAAACATCGCGCAGCGCAAGATGATTCGTGACCAGCACCACGCGAATTTCGGAATTATCCATCATCATGACGGGGTGGACGCCTCCCGCGCGTTCCGCGAGATATTCGGTGTGGCCGGTGAAGTCGGGCCGCACGCACCGAACCACCGACTTGTCGACCGGCGCTGTGACCAGAGCGGAGAGCAAACCGTTCAGGCAATCGTCGAAAGCCCGATCCAGCATGGCCAGAACGGCTTCCGCCCGAAGCGGCTTTGAGCGTTCATCGTTCCGGGCTTCCGAGAAATCCGGTCCCGTGGGTATCAGTGTAATGCCCCCATTTTGCGGAGGATTGTTCGATACATTCCAGAACGGATCGATATGGAGCGCGCGAGCCGTCGATTCAAGAAGAGCAGGGCTGCCGTATACGGAAAACGAAACATCGGGCCAGACGTTCTTTCCGAGGGTTCGAACGACCAGCTCCGGCCCAATGCCGGCGGGTTCGCCAAGGGTGATGCCGATCCGTCGGCTCACAACAACACCTCGACCTGCGCTTTCTCCCTCAAGCTCCGTACAAAGGCGTCGAACTGGCGCTCGGTTTCCAGCTTCGTCAATTCGGCGCGCACTTCGTCTTTCATCCGTTCCGCCGGCGCCGCCGTGGCCTGAACACGGGTCACACACTGCAAAAGATAGAACCCCTGCTCGGTCGGAATGACCCGAGAGATCTCATTCGGCCGGAGCGTGGCCACGACTTCCCCCAGTTCCGGTTGAAGATCCGACGGTTGGACCAAGCCGATATCTCCCCCTTCGCCCTTTCCGGGCCCTTCGGTTTCCCGGTTGGCGACCCGTTCAAACGGAATCCCCGCTTCAATCTGTTTTCGGAACTCTTCCATCTTGTGTTCGACGTTCACTTTCGGGTTCTTTTTTTTGAAAATCATTCGGACGCGCGATTGCCACCGGGCATTTGTGTTGCTGAGCTTACGTTGCAGCGCCGCCTCGACATCACGTTCGGTGATTTGAACCCGGTTGCGGGCGATGAAGGACATCAAATTCCGGTTCTCGATCAGTTTTTTCAGCGACGAACGGTATTCTTCCAACGTCAATCCTTCGCCTTGGAGTGCGCGTTTGAGTTCGTCCATATTCTTGATGCCGTTCAACCGCATGTTGTCCGCGATCGCGGCGTCCAACATGGAATCGTTGGCCGAGAGACCCCGCGATTCAATCTCCGCCGAAATGAGCTGATCGTTGATCATTTGGTCCAGGGTCCTTTTTCGAAAATCGGACGGTTGGCCGATGCTGTCGGTCTTTTTTTGCTGCGTCAGTTCCGACTTGACCTTGGTCTCCATCTCTTCCAGTTCGGACAACAAGATCGCCTTGCCGTTGACGACGGCCACGACGCGTTCGATCGTTCCCGAAGTGGGAGTCTGGGTTGGCGCGGCTGCGCGACGTTCGGCCGACCAGACCGTCGACGAAATCAGCGCCGTTCCAAAGAGAGAGGTTCTAATTAATTTCAGCCAGAAGGACATGGTTTCTCTCGATTTTGGCCCGGGATAACACGCCTTCCCGCCAAGCAACCAATTGTTTTTCGCGGTCGGCCTGCGTCAGAATCCGGACAATCGTCGGCTTCGCCTCGTCCAAGGATTGTTGGTGCGCCGGCTTCCTCTCCAAAACGCGGACGACGTGGAAACCGTAATCCGTCGCAATGACGGGGCTCGGTTTTCCGATCGGAAGTTTCGCGAGCGCGTCCTCAATCGCACTGGGCATGACTCCTTTATTTACGAAGCCGAGATCCCCCCCTTGCGAAGATTCCGGCGTGAACGAATAGGTCTGGGCCAGAGATTCGAAGGTCTGATCTTTTTTCAGCTCCTCAAGAATCTTATTCCCGTCTTCTTCCGTCTTGACGACGATTTGCTGCAAGTGCAGCTGTTCTTCCTTTCGGAAGTCGTCCGGATGGGTGTCGTAGTAGCGCTTGATCGCGTCTTCCGAAGGGAGCGGGATGCCTTTGGTGACTTGGGCGATGAGTTTCTCGAAGAGGAGTTTCATCCGCATCCGCTCGCGAAAACGGGCTTTGGACATCGGCTTGGCTTTCAGTGTTTCATCCAGTTCGCCGCTTGGATAGTCGTGTTCGACTTCTTTCAACGTTCGATCCAGTTCTTCCGGGCTTACCTCCAACTTTCGGCGGGAGGCTTCGGCCAGCATCATTTTCTCTTCCACGAGTTCGTTCAGAACGCGCTTCTTGAATTCAAGCAGCTCCTCGGAAGGGCCGAGCGGGCGATTATTGCCGACCTGGTACTCGCGCATTCGGGAGCGGAATTCATCCAGTGTGACCGTTTCGCCGTTGACTCGGGCCACCGCGTTCCGTTCGGCGGAAGACGTGCATCCGCCGCTTAGGATGGCGGCGAAAACCGCCAGCCC
>DATDPG010000157.1 GCA_035292885.1 Bdellovibrionota bacterium
ACGAACATAACGAATATCCTCCACCGGCACGGCGTAAATCCGCCGCCCGTTACGTACCGCCAGCTGAAATGCGTATTCCTTGGGAGCGTTCTGCGGAATTGACCCCATCGCCCCCGCCAGTTTCTCGAGCGCTCCGCGGAAAAGAAGATCTTTTGTGACGATGTTGCGGACTTTGTTCACACAGGTGGAGAGCCGCTCCAAATCCACCGGTTTTTGAATGTAGTCGAGTGCGTGAAGCTCGAACGCGCGAACGGCGTAACGATCGTACGCCGTCACGAACACGACGTACGGAATTGTTTTCCAGGAAAGGAGCCTCCGAACCACTTCCATTCCGTCCATTTCGGGCATGTGAACATCGAGAAAGAGAACGTCGGGATGTAGCTGTTCCGCGAGGGAGAGCGCCTGAAGGCCGTCGTCGGCCTCTCCGACCACCTGCACGTCCTGGCACTGCCCCAATTGATACGCCAGCTCGCTCCGGGCCGGCGCTTCGTCATCGACGACCAAGGCTCGAATCATCGCAAGCGTCCCGAGTCTGACGTAGTTTGACAACAAAGGCCGCCGATGCGCCCGGGCACTACCGTCCTCATGCGTTCCCCGCAATTCTCGACGACGTCGACTTGAGCGGAAAGGCCACGGACACTCGCGTTCCCTTTCCGGGCTCGCTCTCCACGTCAAAATCGAAATCGGAGCCGTACAGGACATGGAGTCGTTCGTTCACGTTCGACAGACCGATCCCGGAATTTTTCACGACGCTTAAGCGCTCGGCCGAAATCCCCACGCCGTCATCCTCCACGATCAAATGAAGATACTCGTCCGACTTCTGCGCGGAAATTCGGATCGTTCCGCTCTTTTTCTTTAACCCGTGAATCACGGAATTCTCGACGATCGGTTGAATCAGGAGACTCGGCACGTGAATGCGGAGCAGCGCGGGATCGACGTTCTTGTGCACGCGAATTCGTTCCTCGCCGAACCGCGCCCTTTCAATGTCGAGGAAGTCATCCGTAAACCGAAGTTCTTCTTCCAGAGGCCGGAAATCGTCGTTGGTATCCAAAATCGCCCGCAGGATTTGAGCCAGCTTTTGCAGGACCGTGCGCGCCTTGGGAGGATCGATCCGAATCAGCGAGGCGATCGTGTTGAGCGTATTGAACAGAAAGTGAGGCTGGATTTTGCTCTTCAGCGCGTCCAGCCGCGCCTGAACGATTCCGCGCTCCCGTTCGGCCAGCGCCATTTCGACATACGTGTGATCCCAAATCATGAGCGGCACGCCGATTGCGGCGGCCTTTCCGATCAGAAGCGCGGCCAGCGTCCAACTGTGCGTGGGAATGAGCGTAAATAAAACCGATCTTCCCCAAACCTTGCTTGCGCCCAGCTCCAATACGCTCAAGGCGACGATGACGATCAAAAGGCGGAGGTCATACCGAAGGTGCGGCCGATCGTTTTGATCCTCACGATACCTGCGGAAAAAAACGAGCGTCAAAGGACTGAACGAAATCCGCTGGCGCTGGCGGTAACAAAAATGATGGAGCAATCCCCCCGCCAATCCGGCCACGACGGCGATGGGGATCAAGCCGTACTCACCGGCGGCAACCGCCGGCAGAGAAACGGCCAGGCCGACGGTCATGCCGACGATCGAACCGGCCACCAGCCCGCCCAGAAGCGATCCCTCAAGCCCCATATCGGCGGCGACGTAACCCAGCAAGATTCGAGCAAGAACACCGAGACTGAAAAGTCCACCCATGAGGGCTATAAAATAGATACGCCCCTTCACGCCTTCGCGTTCCAAGAAGAACATCCGCTTGAACGTGTCGAAACGGGAAAGAACCGTGGCCATCGCCGCCATCAATCCGATCTTGATCAGGGCGGTCACCAGGATCATTTGATCGTTCGTGAGAATGATGCCCGACCCGGTTTGCATGGGCTCATAGCTACACGAAGCCGCCATCCCTGCCAAATCTCGCTGCTGTTCAGCCGCCTTCCACGCCCATTCAACTAATTAATCCAGCCATTGGACAGGAAGTAGCTGTTTTCACTACACAAATTGTCTATCTTTTTCGCTTACACGAGAAAGGAACCGCTATGTCACTCGCACCGCTTCCATCCCTGAGTTCTATCACCCCCGAAATGGCGGAGAAGCTTCTTCAGGAAAGACTCGCGGCCGCACGGGAAGTCTGGAGCAAAGAGCTGGGGGTCGAGGAAACGGAGAAGAAACATTTCAAGCGCCCCATGGAGCGAGCGTTTACGCGAAATCAGCGCGAAAAGACGACGATTTTGTACGGCGGGCTGACCTGGAAGCACGAGCGACTCATTCAAGGTGTCTTTCACGCCATGGGATACAGCGCGGAGCCGATTCCCGCACCCGACGTCCCGGCCTTTCAGCTTGGAAAAGAGTACGGCAACAACGGCCAGTGCAACCCCACCTATTTTACGGTCGGCAACCTGGTCCAATACCTGCAGAAAATGGAAGCCAAAGGGATCGACCGAAAATCGATTTGCGACAATTACGTGTTTTTTACGGCCGGAGCGTGCGGACCGTGCCGCTTCGGCATGTACGAAGCGGAATATCGATTGGCGTTGCGGAATTCCGGTTTCGGCGACTTCCGCGTTCTGATCTTCGGTCAGGACGAAGGGGTCAAACGGGGCGACAAGAAGGACGGCGGCGCCGGCCTCGACATGAACCTCGAACTTTATCTAATGATTTTGAACTGCATTTCCATGGGGGACCTCGTGAACGAAGTGGCGTATCAGATCCGGCCGTACGAAGTGAACAAAGGAGAGACCGAATACACGCTTAAAGAGGCGATGGATTACCTCTACGGTGAAATTGTGGCGGCTGGCACGGAACCGGGCAAAGGCGACCACCTAAAACTTCTACCCAAGATGGTCGGCAAGTTCGAGTACATCGGAAACATCCTCCGGTTCCTTCACAACGAACGGTACTTGAAGGCCTGCGAGCATGTCCGCGACATGTTCAGCAAAATCAAGGTCGACCGGACCCGATGCAAACCGATTGTGAAGATTACCGGTGAGTTTTTCGCCCAGACGACCGAAGGGGACGGCAACTTCAATATGTTTACGTTCCTGGAGCGCGAAGGAGCGGAAGTGATTGTCGAGCCGGTGGGAAACTGGATCAACTATTTGATCAACCAAGCGAAAGTGAAGATCAAAGACAAGAAGGACCTCTCGGACTACTACGAGATTCCCCCGACCCGCCGGGTGTTCAAACGGCTGAAGGCCGAACTCCGCGCTCGAAAAATCCTCGCGGCCCTTTCCGTCGGCGGCCGCCTGCTTGAAAAGCAATACGACAATATCCGCGAAGCGTTAGGCGGGACGGCTCATCATCTGACGAACCAGACGACGCTGCAGCGCCTCGGCGACCCTTACTACAACATTCATGGAGGCGGGGGCGAAGGGCACTTGGAAGTGGCGAAGAACATTTACTACCACAATAAGAAGATGGCCCACATGGTGCTATCACTCAAGCCGTTCGGCTGCATGCCGAGCACACAATCCGACGGCGCTCAATCCGCGGTCGTGAACCACTATAAGGACATGATCTATATTCCGATCGAAACCTCCGGCGAAGGGGCGATCAACGGCCACAGCCGCGTTCAGATGGCTCTTGGCGAAGCGAAATTCAAAGCGAAGAATGAGTACGCCGAAGTGCTTCGGAATACGGGGTACACGCTCGACCAAGTCAAAGCTTATACGAACAGTCATCCGGAGCTTTCAAACCCGCACTACATTGTGCCGAAGCAGAAGGAGATCGCGGGCACGGCGGCCAATTTTGTGTACCACGTGGCGCAGAGGATGAGAGAAGCCGGGATTGAACGGTTACCGGCCATGGCGGCGTAAGTGGAAGGAAAAAAAGAACAACGTTTGATGATCGGTTTCGACGTCGGCTCGACAACCGTCAAAGCGGCCGTTGTCGACCCGGAAACCGACGAACTCGTTTGGAGCGATTACAAACGGCATGAAACGAAGCAGCCGGAGGTCGCTCTCGACTTCTTAAAGCGAATCAAAGAATCGTTCCCGATTCCAGACGATCATTTTCGCGTCTTTGTGACCGGGAGCGGCGGCGGCAGTATCGGGCGGCATATCGGCGCAAAGTTCGTTCAGGAAGTGAACGCCGTATCCCTCGCCGTGGAGAAGTTCTACCCCGATACCGGATCGGTCATCGAACTGGGCGGCCAGGACGCCAAGATGATCTTCTACCGAACGGACGAGAAGAGCGGAAAGAAGAAAAAAATTCCGACGATGAACGACAAATGCGCGGGCGGAACGGGCGCGGTCATCGACAAAATCAACGCCAAGCTCGGCATTCCGGCCGCGGAACTCTGCGAGCAACGGCATAACGGAATTAAAATCCATCATATCGCCGGGAAATGCGGCGTCTTCGCCGAAACCGACGTCAACGGCCTCCAAAAGCAAAGCGTACCGCGAGACGAGATCATGGCTTCGCTTTTCGACAGTATCATCGGCCAGAACATCAGCGTTCTCACGCGCGGCAATACGCTTACGCCCAAGGTTCTCTTGCTCGGCGGGCCGAACATGTACGTGCGCGGAATGATGGAGGCGTGGCGGTATCACATCCCCCGGATTTGGGACGAACGAAAGGTTCCGGTCCCCGCGGGCGTTCCCGTGGAGGAATTGATTATCGTCCCGAAAAACGCCCATCTTTTTGCGGCGATCGGCGCTGTGGAGTTCGGAAAAGACGAAGACGCGGACGTCGGCGTGTTTCAGGGCATCAAAGGTCTTGAGTATTATTTGACGTTCGGTCGTGAAGAAGAGAAAGCGATCCGGAAGAAGAGCGCGGACGGCGGAGGGCTATCCAAGGACCCCGAGGAACTCGCAGCATTCAAGGAAAAATATAAGCCGAATAAATTCACCCCCGTGAACTTTAAGCCGGACGAAGTCGTACGCGGCTTTATCGGAATCGACGGCGGATCGACCTCAACCAAAGCGGTCCTCTTAAACGATAAGAATGAAATCCTATGCAAGTCGTACCAACTTTCAAAAGGAAACCCGATCCAGGACACGATTGAGGTATTGGGGAAACTTCGAGAGATGGTCGAAACC
>DATDPG010000158.1 GCA_035292885.1 Bdellovibrionota bacterium
AGCCGCCGTCCAAAAAGCGGTCCAGAAGAGGGAGGCCGGTGGAAAGAGTTGCTTGCATGGAGGTTGTAGGGTATACCATACAAATGTATGGTATCAAGAGAGGGAATCAAAAATACTTTGTTTTTTCCGGACGCGGTTGCCTCGCCATTACGCGGCGAGGCACCGCTCGGGTCTCGCCGGCCGCTTCGTTATATGCATCGTGGCGGCCGGCTCCGACACGCCTCCAAAAACAAAGTATTTTTGATTTAGATATATGGACTTAACCGACATACAAAAGAAAGTACTTGAGTATATAGAAAGGGAGGTAGGGGAGGGAGGAACGGCCCCCTCGCTGCGGGAAATCTGTCACCACTTTCGGTTCAATGCCGTCGGCACGGCTCAAGACCATGTTCGAGCGCTGATCCAAAAAGGCTATTTGGAAAGGGATTCCGGCAAAGCCCGGGGGCTTCGGTTGGCCGGCCGGCATCGGGCGGCGTCCAGCAGTGTTCCCTTGCTGGGAGCGATCGCGGCCGGGAATCCCCGCGAAGCGGCCGAAATCATGCTCGGCTCCATCCCGGTTCCATCGAGGCTGACCAAGAAAGGGAACTTATTCGCTCTCCGCGTGGAAGGGGACAGTATGATCGGGGCAGGCATTCATGACGGAGATGTCGTGATCGCCCGACAACAAAATGAAGCTGAGAACGGGGACATCGTTGTGGTTTTGGTGGATGGATCGGCGACGGTTAAACGTTTTGAAAAACGCGGAACAAAATTGCTCCTCTTGCCGGAAAACCCGGCCTTCAAGCCGATACCGATTCAATCCGAGAGTTCAATCATTCAGGGAAAAGTTGTAGCGATTCAACGATACTACGAGTGATACGCCTTCAAGGCCTTCGCACGGCTTTCAAAGCTCGTTGCGTTTCCGCGTTGTACGGATCTGCCGCTAAAGCCCTCTCGAGATGGCTTCTGCCCATTTTGAGATCGCCGCGTTTCACGAAGAGGATACCGAGATCATAGAGCGCGGGGCCGTAATCCGGTTTGATGTTCAAGGCCGAAGCGAATTCCTTTTCAGCCCGTTCGAAATCGCCAAGATGTTTTGCAGAAAGATTGCCGAGTGCGTGTCGACATCGATATTCCATCGGGTTTATACGGAGGCACTCTTCGTAGAAATCTTCGGCATCCTTAAGACGATTGAGCGCAACCAATGCTTTTCCGGCGTTCAGGTAGATAAGCGTTACGTTCGGAGCGAGTCTCGCAGCCTCCGAATATTCTCGAAGTGCCGACGAATAGTCTCCCTGAAAGTAGTACGAGTCTCCTGCCAGCAGGTACCAATCATGGCTGTCCGGATTCCGATTCTTTGCGACGCGAAGCAAACGATCCGCATCTGCGTATTCATGGAGCAGAAGGCGAACGGTAATCGCGTTACCCAGGGCCTTTGGGTCGCCCGGTTCAATGGTTAAAGCCTTGTCGGCAAACACTTTCGCTTCAGCCGGGCGATTCGTTTCTCTGAGCACCGCCGCCAAATTTAAGTTGGCCGGAAACGCATCCGGATAACGAGACCATACGGTTCGCCAGAGGGTCTCGCTGTTCTTCCAGATATGAGTTTGTTGCCAAGTCAGCAGGGAGAGTGTTGCCAACCCGATAGCTGACAGGATGGCTGCCCGTCGGGGCGCTCGGGATCCGACGCGTATGGTCCCGAATGCGATCGGCCAGTAAAAGAAGGGAGCCGCGAAATAGAGATACCGGTCGGCCAGCCATATCGGATGCGGGATCAGATTCAGCACGGGGAGGAGTTGTAGGCCGAACAAGAGGAGACTCAGTCCAACGAGGCCTCTTGTTTTCCATTGTCGGGCGATTATTGCGATATAGACGATGAACCACGTCAAGGAGGCAGCGAACGCGAGATCGATCTTCTTGATCTCAGCGGTGATGTCGTAATAGGGCGAGAGTGAAAATGGGAATAGGACGAGTCCGACATATCGTGCGAACGACTGCAAGATGGCAACCGGATGAGGTTCGAAGCCTTGTCCGTAAAGGGCGGACAGCGACTTTGCGGTGAATTGAAGATAGAGAAATAGGGAGATAAATATTCCACTGACAAGGAAGAAAGGGATTAGCCGAATCAATTCGCGTCTGCGTTCGGTCCCCCGCTTTAGCCAAAGTGCGCGCACAGCAAACAGAACGGGGAAAGTTACTGACTGAGACTTGCAAAGGAGGCCCAGCGTAAATAAGAACAGAGCCAAAGCGGTACTACGGAGACGATGACCGGTAAGATAAGAAAGCCCGCTGAGTAGTATAAAGAATATCGCGAGGACGTCTTTTCGAGATGCGATCCATGCGACCGACTCGACGTGCACGGGATGCACGGCGAACAACAGACTGCCGAAAACTGCTGCCGGCCGATTCGAAAACAGGTGGAAAAGAAATAAGTAGAGCAGTGAGCAGTTTAGGCCGTGGAACAGAACGTTCGTGAGATGAAAGCCGAAAGGTCGGAATTTCCAAATAGCAAAGTCGATAGCGAGGGAAAAATCACGAAGGGGATGGTACTCGGCAAAAGGTTTGTTCACGCGTTCCAGAGGATTGAAAAGCGCTGCAAGATTTTTCCACGTTAAATTCTGTATCCTGCTATTTTCCATTACGTAAGCTGGATCATCCCAATCGACGAAATCGCTCCGAAGCGAACCTGAATGAACGCTAATCGCTAGAATGAAAAGAGAAATGCAAACGAGGAAGCTCTCGTGCTTTAGGAGCTTACACTTCATGAAAACGGGAAAGTGCGTCATGGGTTAGCACGGAACGTGCCGCATCTATGATCGAAAGTCGATGATGAGATCGGGATTTTTCCCTTTCTTGATCGTGATCGTCTTTTGGACCGGCTTGAAGTCGGGATGGCGGAAGATAATCGTGTGTTGACCCGCGCTGAGCTCGTAATCGAGGACAGGGCTGACACCCACCGTCTTGCCGTCGATAATGACATTGGCCCACGGATTTGCGTTTAAGCTGAGCGTTCCGGTTTCGGTTTCCCGAACTTTCTTGAGTTCGACGTCCATTTCCTCGCGGGGGCGGCTCAGCGTGATGTCCCTTTTCATGGGGTAATATCCCGGCGCTTCGACGCGCAGGCCGTACGTCTTTCCGGTTTCCAGGTCTTCGATCACCTGTCCCCGCTCTTTCCCGTCGATCAAAACGCGCGCGTCCGAAGGCCGCGCGTTGATCTTCAAAACCACCGTGTTCTGTTCGAGTTTGAAGTGAAGTTTGTCTTCCGGTTCGGTCGGGACGAACTTTTTAACGGCTTTTCGAAAACCGTTCAGCTCCAGACTGATCCGGTGCTCAACATTCAGACTCACATTTTCAATAATGGCCGGCGTGCGGAAAGACGTTTTTTCCCCGTCGAACGAGATGACGGCGTTCGAAGGATCGCTGGTGACTTGAAGTGCGCCGACCGCCGGAACATCTCTCTGGAGCTTGTACGGTCCGTAGGTGCTCTGATCTTCCGTGACGAAGACTTGTTCGCTCAACGGCTTGAATCCGTCCTTCTCAAATCGAACGACAATCCATGTCTTCACGGCTAAATCCAACGACGCCGGCGTTTGCCCCTTCGGCTTTTCGTTGATGGTGATCTTGGCGCCGGGAGGATCCGTTGTGATCTGAATCGTAGTCAACGCCGGAGTCTTGGCGACCGGTGCCGGAGTGGCGACCACCGCGGGGATCGGCGTCTGATGAAGCCATTTCCATCCGAGCAGGACCCCCACCAAGATCCCTCCGATCGCAGCGGAAATTTTGGCCGCCGCCGAAAGCCAGCGAGGCGAAGTCTTTTTCGGTTCGAAAGAAAACGCGCCGATGGGAACCCGTCGCGCGCGCGAGGGCCGTGAGCCGGAGGAACCGAACGAGGGGCGCTCCGAACCGGAGTCGATCAAGCGATCATTGGCTCCCTCGGCCGCACTCGTGGCCGCGGCCACCTCTTCCGCCGGCAAGGAATCGATGGCTCTTCGGAGAGCCTCCTGTTCGTGCTCGATATCTTCCGAAAAAAGCGTTCTCAAAAACTGGGATAGGTCCCTGCTCGAGAAGTCGGGGTGCTGCGTGTAGAAGATTCGGGCCAGCGCCCCTTGAAATGCCTGGGCCGTCGGATAACGATCCTCCCGCTCCTTGGCGAGAGCCTTCAACATGACTTGTTGAAGATCTGGACGAATCGCCGGGTTGTACTTCGACGGGGGAGGGACGACGCACTCCTTGATCTTTTCGAGCGTGTCGAAATCGGTTTCTCCGAGAAAGAGCCGCCGGCCCGTCAACATCTCATACAGAATGATGCCGGCGGAAAAGACGTCCGTTCGCGAGTCGACTTCCAGGCCGGCCGCCTGCTCGGGGGACATGTATCCGAATTTTCCTTTCAGGACCCCGGCCTGCGTGCGGTTCAGTTTGAATTCCGTCTTGGCAATTCCGAAGTCGACGATTTTCACCTCTCCGTTGTAAGAGATCATGATGTTCTGAGGAGAGATGTCCCGGTGAATGACGTTGAGCGGTTTGCCGGCCATCGGATCGCTCT
>DATDPG010000159.1 GCA_035292885.1 Bdellovibrionota bacterium
CCCGCCCGCCCGAAAGTCGCCGCCTACCCGTTCACGACGCTCTCCCCGGCGCTCGGAACCGCCGTACATCAAGGCAAACGAATCGTGATCGCCGATATTCCCGGTCTGATCCAGGACGCTCACGCCGGCGTAGGACTGGGAACGCGGTTTCTTCGGCACATTCAACGGACGCGGGCGCTTGTGTACCTCGTTTCCGCCGACCGGGAGGATCCCTTTAAGCCGTGGAAAGACTTCGAGACGACGCGCAACGAGATCGGTCTCCATGACGAACTGCTTCTTCAAAAACGCTCTCTCCTCGTTTTGAACAAAATCGATCTTTTGACAGACGCCGAGATCCGGGCAAACGTGGAGGAGATTCAAAAACATGGATGGAACCCTGTCGCAATTTCCGCGAAAACCAAACGTCACATCAAACTTTTCTGGCGCGCTCTATTTAAGGTCTTTTCTTAACCTATTCATCACATTGTTCGCCATCGGCTGTTCGGGACCGGGCTCCGAGGTCTCTTCCGCCCCAACCCCCGCGGACGATCCGCATCAGCCGCTGGAGCTCGCGGATGTGATTTCCCATCCGTCGCCCTTTGCGCTGTACGCCAACGCGTACGGCGCATTTCAATTTTCCTCCCACAGCAAGCTCACCCTCGGGGATCGAGAAAAAGGAGAACAAATCGAAGGAAGAAGTTTTTTGGAGCGCGACGAACGAGGCAATTACCATTTTATCCGCGCACCGCTTTCTTCCGAGTCTCCCGTTGAGGCGATCTACGTGGACGGAAAGGTTTATTTGAGGCTCGGGAAGGGGAGCGACTTTACCGCCGTCCGGCACCAAATGGAGTTCGACCGGTGGGCCAACCGGGCCCTTCGAGAAGTATTCTCCTTGTACGAGAACGGCTTCCTTTCGGAGGCATCGAATTCGTCTTCGCGGGAAAAACTGACCTGTTGGGCCACAAAATACGCAAGCGTCTGCGTGGATCCGGCTACGGGACTGCCTCTCGAGGGAACGTTTCGCCCGAAAGCAGCCGACTCCGGTCCCCAAAAAAATATCAGCAATCTTGAAGTGCGCTATTCCATTTCGCCGGCGACGCATCGGAAGTTTTCCATCGTGCCCCCCCTATCCGGAAAAAAGGCGGCTCGTTGATTGCATCCGCATTGCACAAGCTTCCCTTCTTTTGGTATAATTTTTTATGTTCGACCGGAGGAACAACTTATAGAACCCCGCGCGAAAGCGCTGTTGGCCGCAGAGACAGCGCAGTCTCATAAGGCTCAAGATCTGCGAATCCTTCACGTCAATTCCCATTGTAATTACGCCGACTATTTCATTCTGATGAGCGCAACGTCCACGCGACACGCCCGGGCGTTGGCCGATTCTATTCTCGAAGCGCAGGGGACCTCCCGCCAAGCCGAAGGATACAGCCACGGGGAATGGGTGCTCCTTGATCTGGGAGACGTAATCGTTCATATCTTCTATAAACCGATCCGAGCCGTATACAATCTGGACAAATTGTGGTCGCACGCGCGAACCGTGACGCCGTCCGACTTGGCCCGAAAACGAACGCGGCGACCCGCGAAGCGCCGTCACCTATAATCCTTTTTAGTGTTCCGAATCCGACGATCAAGATATGTCGGATTCGGAACACCAGTGATCATCGACATTCTATGCGTCGGCCGCACCTTGCGATCCGATGAACGGGTCTGGATGGACGACTATTTCCATCGAATTCAATCCTTCGCACCGTGTTCGATCCGAAGGATAAAGGAGGCGTCGGGTTCAACACCTGCGCAGCGCGCCGATGCCACCTGGCAAGAAATCCAAAAACAGATTCCCAAACAGAGCTATTCCATTCTGCTCGATCCAAATGGAGACCGGGTTACGACGGAAGCATTCGCCACCCTGTTCGACCAAGCTCAAAAGTCGGCCCGAAATCGCGTGGTTTTTCTCGTAGGAGGCTCGTACGGGTTTCCATCCGACGCACCCTCCTCGGTGGATCGGACGATTTCGCTCTCGCCTCTTACGCTCCCTCACCGACTGGCACTCTTACTCTTGATCGAACAAATCTACCGTGTGCTCTCTTGGCGCGCGGGCAGCCCGTATCACCATCCATGATTCCGCGGCGCGTTCCGCTCATATTCGGTACGGCGTCCTTGGTAGTCTTCGGCTGGGCGCTCGCGAATCCGTACTATTTCGACGACGTCATGGTCCTCCGAGACAATGTTTGGCTTCGGCAGCTCAACGATCCATTGATTTGGTTTCGAAGTTTTTTTATCGATAGCAATCACCTTTTTAGCGGTTATCGCCCAACACTCATGCTGAGCTTCTGGGCAAATCTAGCCTTGCTCGGGGACAGCCCGCTCTCCTTGCGCATCGGCAATCTGATTCTGCACACGACGAACGCGATCCTCCTGTTCGCCTTGATACACCGCCTGTCCAATTCCGAGGCAAATTTTCCCGTCGCCTGGATGGCGGGCCTTCTTTTTCTGACTCATCCGCTTCAGACGCTCGGGATCAATTTTCTTTGGAAACGAAGCTCCCTCCTCGAAGCCACCCTCCTTCTCACGGCCATGCTTCTTCACGTGAACGAACGAAACCGTTCGCGATATCGGGGAAAAATTGTCGCGATACAGATCCTCCTTTTCGTATCGGCAATCACGACGAAAGAATCGGGTTTGATTCTGCCTTTGTTGTTCTTGTCCTTGGATTTCTTCTTCTTCGGCATTCCCTCCGCTTTTCGACAAAGAGCGACACGCCTCCTCTATTTCTCTATTTTCGTGATTGGCGGCCTTTTCACTTGGGTGCGCCTGTTCCATATGCCTTCCTGGCTTGCGGCCCATCATGCGACACTACCCGATCGGCGGTTGGTTTCGGCCTCCGCGTACGTTCTTCAACAAATTTCCGTGGTCCCTCAATACCTGGGCCAATGGTTGCTCCCGCGGCCGCTCCTCTTTGACGACCCGCTTCTCGTTACCGGATTTCCCTGGCGAGGCGCTTTGCTTTGCGTTTTGCTGGCCACCGGATCCATTTTTCCGATCGTTCGATACCGGCGCGAACCGTTACTTTCTTTCGCCGTCGCGCTGTTTTGGTTGGTTCTAAGCCCCACCCTCGGGCCGACGCCACTTTATTTCGTGATGGACCCAATCCGCCTTTATCTGCCCATCGCCGGTTTATCGATTCTTGTCGCCGTGACGCTCTCTTCTCTTCGTCCGAAACTCGGGTGGATTCTTTTCATTTTGCTCGCTCTCCTTTCAAGCGTTCGATCGGTGATTCAAAATCAGCGATACAGCCATCCCGATCTGATCTGGCGTGACGTGGCCGACACCTATCCCCGGAGCGGATTGGCGTGGGAGGGCTTAGGAGCGGTTTTGCAGGCCGACGGACGGTTTCAGGACTCTGCGGAGGCATACCGTGAGGCAGCGAGAGTCGAGCCGGGAAATCATATTTACGCCGTAGACGCCCTCTACTCCGCGTTTCAAGCGGGGATGCCCAAAGACGAACTCGCGAGTCAGATTCACGTCATTTCAACGTCGAAGCTGGACGTGCGGCGCCTGGTCAATCTCGCGATCGTCGAAGCTCAGGTCGGAGAAACCAAACTCGCCGAAGAACATTTCCGCCTCGCCATCGAAACCTTTCCGCAGTTTGGTCTTTCCTATTTGAATTACGGCATCCTTTTGGAAAAGAGTGGGAGGAAAGAGGAAGCTCGGCGCGCATTTCATCAAGCCCTCGCTCGGCTCCCCGATCATCCGGCCGCCCGAGCGGGACTCCAACGCCTGGAGTAGGTTGATTTTTGGCATGAATGCCGCTACTACGTTGGCGCTATGACGGATCGTTTTTCGATTACAAAGGAAACCCGCTGCCGTATTGAATAGGAAAGGAGATTTTTCAAATGGCTCATGCACCTCAATTTCTCAACATCGTCAATGATGCAAAGAAACGAATTAAGGAACTGACCGTCGACCAAGCGGCGGACAAGATGAAGCGCGACCAGCGATTCTCGTTGATCGACGTGCGCGAGGAGAGCGAATGGAACGCCGGCCATATTAAGGGGGCCGTACATCTCGGAAAGGGGATCATCGAACGGGACATTGAAGCGAAAGTCCCGGACAAGAAGACGGAGATCGTTCTTTATTGCGGCGGAGGTTTCCGTTCCGCACTGGCCGCCGATAATTTACAAAGGATGGGTTACACGAACGTCTATTCCATGGACGGCGGCTGGCGGGGCTGGACGGAAAAGAAACTCCCGACCGAAAAATAGGCGGCTTGCACGGGCTACAACACGACGGTCCCGTGCGCGCAAAGCCTGAAAAATTCCTTTGGGAATTCGCCCGTCTTTTGCGCAATGACCCATTGGACGCGGCCAAAGAATTAACCGGCGCCCACGTTAAGAGTGACGACGACTGGCGCGCACTGACTCCTTTGGCGGGCCGGCACCGCCTTCTGGGTTACCTCGTTTATCTGGCCAAGGACATTCCGTCCCTCCCTCCGCTGGCCCGCGATCAGGCGCCAAGAATCTACGACGGGATACGCGTCCGCTATTCGATTCAGTGTGCCCAAGTCGCTGAGATCGTATCCTCTTTGGCCGATATCCCTTTTCGAATTCTGAAAGGGCTCGTCATTGCACATGGGGCTCACCGGCTCGCCCACCTTCGACCGTGCGGCGACATCGACCTGTTGGTCCCTTCAAGGTTTCTGATTCAGACTCTTCAGCGACTTATGACCGCTCGGTTTTCATTCGTTTTGCCTCATGCGTTCCCCTGGCCGCCCCCGCAATGGCTGCTACATGCTCCATTTCCGATTGAAATTGACGAACTTGCTCTTTTTCGGGGTGCCGCCGTTGTGGAACTTCATACGCATATCGTCTCGTACAAGCTCCCGCACAAGATCTCCGAAGAGGAGCTCTATGCTTCAGGCGACTTCGTCCGGCTGGAAGAGCCGAAACTCGACATGCCGGCGTTGCTTCCGGATTTTGTCTGGCTTCACCTGGCGATGAATTACCATATGCATCGCTTTTCCGGCGGTTTGGGAATTCTTCTCGATCTTGCGAAATGGGAAGATCTTCATCCCCTGAACATCGATCAAATACGCCGCAATATCGATCGATGGTCTGTCCGGTATCTTCTCGATCCGGTGCTCCGCCATTTGAAAGCGATATTTACCGACCTGCCGAGCGTTCGCCTCCTCGGCGAAACGCTCACTCCCGCGACGGAAATTTTTGCTCTGTCGGAAAAAGCCTGGGACAGCCGGGTTACGCCCATGTACTGGATCCGACAGAGCCCCTCTCCGCTCCGTACGCTTTGGCGAAATATTTTCTTATCCCGGCATGCCGCTGCCATTCGCTACGGGCGGAGCCCGGATGATCCCTCCTTATGGTTCCGTCGCGCTCTTCGCCCCTTTCGTCTCATGGCCGCTCACGGGCAAACTGTTTCACGCGAACTGCGGGTTTCATGAGATGGGGATTTGATATTCACGGCGTTTCCTTGGTCGTGGAATCCGACATGGAAAAAGCTGCCGAACTCCTCTGTGATCGGCTTGAACCCTACGCGGCATCCCATGCAATGGATCCGGTTCTGAACCTTCGGATTGAACGGGCGACGGGCCCGACGATTCGGAAAACCGAAAAGATCCCGAAGCAGTTGAATTGGATTCGATCCCGCCCCCTCTGGGGGAGCGTGAATAACGACGTACTCACGTTCACCGACGGAACGTCGGTGGCCGAAGTTACTTATCCAACGGGAAGCGCGTGTCTTGCCGTTGACGAATCAACGCTCGCCGACGCTCATTTCTTCGGCCGGACGTTCGCCCTGCTGTCCGTCGTCGAGTTGCTTCGGACCCGAGGGTTTTTTTACGTGCATGGGGCCTTGGTCACCAACAACTCCCGTTCCATCCTCGTTTTAGGACGTGGCGGAGCGGGCAAATCCACGCTTGCCATCTCCTTGATTCGTCATGGCTATCGAATTGTGGCGGACGACAATCTCTTGATCGATTCGGCCGCGAATACGATCCGTCCGCTGGAACAGGAACTTTCTCTACCCCGCGAAACGGCGGAAAAAATCGAAATCGTCCCCCTCGGCGTGAACGACCGCGGGAAAATACGCATTCCGCTCAAGGCTCTGCCGGGGCATTGGCGTGCGCCCTACGCTCTACCAACGGATATCGTCCTGCTGTCCGATACGGGAACAGAGGAGGCGTTGATTCCGGTCCCGCGAAGCGCCATTTTTAAGGTGATTCTGGAAGAAAATCCGATGATTCTCGGCCATCCCCCTGCGGCCGGACTCCACCTTGATTCGATCCGGGCGATCTTGAAGGGCAACACTTATCAATACCGCTTTCGACGCCGATCCCCCATCCAATTTGCAAACTTTAGTTCACATTTTATCGTCGCATTCCGTAGTGGAAGCGTTGACTCTCACCGGTTATACTAGAGGAGTTCGCGGATAATTCGTTTATCAACGAAAAGGCACGTTTCGAGGGGACTCGAGACACGCAAAACCACGGGCCAGGCAGTAACGGTGCCTGGTGGCTGGGCTGTCGAACTGATAAATGAGACGATTCACACATAATTTTCTCCTCAGAACGCTCGCCGTTCTACTCGGTCTTTTTTTTCTTAATTGTTCGAGCCGCGATCAGAAAGATTCCGAACCGGTCCTATTAGGCTCGTTTGAAATTACTTACGACGCCCTCACCGAAAATGTAACCGTTCAACCTATCGAGACAAGCCGAAGCGGGCTTAAAGCCGGTCAAGCGGTGTCCGGAGGAAATCACTCCCTTCTCGACTGGGACGATTCCATCAAGGACAACCTGGGTCTCGTTACGATTTCCAATTGCGCCCCATCCAACTGGAATGGTGCGACAAAAGTTGTGAGCCACAATTTTAAGATTAACAATGTGAGCGCTTCCACGATCCTTTCCCCCATCGAATTTCGAGTCACAGGCATGTATTTCATTGACGCCCCCCCGTTGGTTACCGAAATCAATACCAACCTGGATGGCCAGGGCTGCCTGCCGAATCCGATCACGCTTTCGAACTGCGACTCGAACTCAAACGGACAATTCGACACGATGTGGCCCGATGACGATTCCACGACGGTAGGGAACTATGCGGACGACCCCGGCTGGAATTTCTCCACACTCCTCAACGGCGACACTCAACTTGGGGTTTCCGAGTCCTCGGAATGCGCGTTCATGCAATTCAAGCTCAACCGGGCCGGGAGTTTCGGTTTTTATACCGATGTCTTCGGCCGCTTGGCCGGAACGATCCCGGCACCCTCGGTGTCCGTGAACCCGACGGGGTCGCCCGTCAACGATTCTTCGCCTCTTTTCACCGTGACTCTCAATTCGCCGGCAAACCAGGTCCGAATTTCGGGTGGCTCTTCTGAAGTAACATGCGCCGATGACACCGACGGCGTCGTAAATACATGCGACCTCAATGCATCGGCGGGCACCGTGGTCGTGGACTATAGTCTGAAGACGAATGAGTCGAACACCGTATCGGTCTTCCAAGGGGACGGCGTCGATGAAAGCCCGGCGACGGTTTTGGTGATCGTTCACGACAATCAGAACCCGGAGGTTGTTTCGATCCTTCCTCCCAACAATTCGATCAACTTCAGCCCGAACGGAAATGTCCTTATTACATTTGACGGCGACCTCCTGGCCTCAACGGTCTCCACTTCTACCTTCTTGCTCTACCGCGACGGCGGCGTGCAAAACTGCTCTTCCTTTACAGGGGGCGCGATCGGCCGGGCCGTCAGTCAGCCCTCCGCGTCCGAAGTCTCGATCGACCCGTCAGGTACTTTGTTGCAGAACACGATCTATTGCGTCGTCGTCTGCGGCGTCAGCGACATTTCCGGAACTCCCTGCGGCGGCAACTACGTTCAGGATGCCGCCACCAACTCTTATTCGGCCACAACGCTATCCCAATTCAAGACGTCCGGAAGCGACTCAACCGCGCCTTATGTGACCGCCGTCTACCCCCAGGACGGGGCCTCGAGCGTATCTCTCAATACGAGCATCCAGGTCACATTCAACGAGGCCGTTCTCGCATCGACGATCACCAGCGCGAGTTTTACGCTTACAACCGCGACCGGCGGTTGCACGAGTCCGGTGGCCGGCACGAGATCCGTTTCCGCGGACGGAAAGACGATAACGCTCACGCCTACCGCAAATCTGTGCCAAAGCGCCAGTTACACAATCACGGTCACTACGACCGTTACCGATCTCGCCACAAACACCCTCGCGGCCAATTTCACGTCCTCTTTCACATCCGGTGCCGCAACGGATACGACGCAGCCGACGATCGTCGCATTCTACCCGCCCGACCAAGCCACCAACGTAAATGAGAATATTCTCCCCCAGATCACATTCAGCGAGCCGATGCTCCCGAGTTCCATCAATACGACGAACATCCATTTGGAAAACGACGGCACGAACGAACCTATTGCCGCGTCCGTGTCGCTGTCGTCGGACGGCCTGACGGCCACGCTGACGCCGATCGATCCGTTGGACCTGGGCGCCCAATACTTGGTTTCCGTTGAATATCTATGCCAGGACCTAGCCCTGAACTATTTATTGAACCCGCAGACCTCGCAGTTCACCGTGCAGAGTTCACCTGACGCCACCGGTCCGAACGTCACCGCAATTACACCGGCCGACAATTCAGCGGATGTCAGCATTTATACCGCCGTCGTCGTCGCCTTCGACGAACAGATCGACCCGAACACCGTCCACACGGGAACCATCCTCCTCGAAAACACGAGCACGACGCCGGCCACGGGCGTGAGCGGTTCGGTGACGGTCGCACAGGACGGTCTGTCGGCCACGTTCACACAGCTCAGCGCACCGCTCACAAAGAACAAACCGTACCGCGTCACGGTAAAAAGCGGTTCCCTCGGCTGCACAACGTGCGTCAAGGATCTCGCGGGAAATCCGCTGGGATATCCGTCCAGTTCGGCCGATGTCACGAGTTCGTTCAACACGGAGTTTAAAGATGAAGAACTGCCGCCCCGCGTCATCGGCGTGGCGCCGGGTAACACGGCCACGGGGATTCCGATCAACGCGAAGGTGATCCTCACGTTCTCCGAGGCGGTTCAGGCCTCTTCCATCACGGACAATTCAGTCTATGTGACGATCCCCCCCAGCACGACGCACGTAACCGGAACGCTCCGTCTGATGTCCGACGGAATCAACGTCCGATTTACCCCGTCGTCCGATCTGACGGGAAATACGACCTACCAGGTGAACGTGACCAACGGCGTCAAGGACCTCACCGGCAATGGAGCCACGACTTTTACGTCCACGTTCATGACGACGAACGCGGCTCCGCCGAACGACGTCGACAGTACGGGTCCGGTGCTCGATTCCGCGTCCTCGTATTCGCCGCCGTATTCCTCGGCGGTGCCGATCACGATTCCTTCCGGCACAACGAACGTCCCGCGGTGGCGGAGCATCTATCTCACGTTCAACGAGGAGATCGATCCGAGCACGGTCAACATTTTGAACAACGTCCAGCTGATCCGGAACATCGACTCGAGCAAGGTTCCCGTGCGCCTTTCGATGAGCGCCGACGCCAAGTCGATCATCGTAAATCCGGTCAGTCTTCTCGCGAACCTCGAGACCTACACGATCAACTTGAAAACCGGACTCCAGAATATTTCCGGCCTCCCGCTCCAGTCGTTCACGACGTTCCAGTTCACGACGGAAAGCAACGCGTCCTCGCCGGCGCTTTACGTTTCCAACGTGTCTCCGGCGAACGGTTCCACCAATCAACCGACGAACACCCTCGTCACGATCACGCTCTCCGAGGAGGTGGACCCCGACACGATCGTCAACGGCAACGTTTCGGTCACGCCTCAAGGCGGAGGCGCGCCCCCCAAAGGGGACCTCACGATCTCGCTCGATTCCACGCGCAAGATCATCACGGTCTCGCCCCAAACGGTCTATCAGAACAACACGACGTATACGGTCCGGTTGAAAACCAAGCTCGTCGACGACGGGAATAACGGCTTGAGTTGCTCGACGTCAACAGTCGGAAGCTGCGACTCCCCGTCAAATCCGACCGACTGGATCTCGACGTTTCGAACGTAATCAGGGCACAACCACTGACGCAGACGTCCCGTCGCTTCCGGTCACGGAAACCGTATCCCCCGAGATCGCGCTCACGGTCGCTTTAAAACTCCCATCCCGCCCGGCCTGAACCGAGGTAATCGCTCCGGCGGAGTCCGTGAATGTAAGCGCGGCGTTACTCGCCACCGATCCGGCTTCGCCCAAGACATTGCCCACGCTCGGTCGAAAATTCCTCAGATGATTGAGTTCCACGGCTGACATTCCGGTCATATCGGGAGACTCGTAAATCAATTGGAGGTCCGCCTTGGCATGATCGGCCGAAAACGACGGAGACACGTACGAATAGTGGGCAAATACGGCCGTTTCCGAGGGCGCAAGCGTAAGAGAGTATTTGATTTCATACCGCCCCCCGACATCCAGCGGGAATATGACCGTATCGGGGCGCACCGAAGCTCCCGGTCCGGCGATCACGAATCCGATCAGAGGATTGCGGGCGTTCGCAACCATCGTGGTGAAGGCTCCAAAATCAACGGTTTTCGTAAACTCTGTCGCATCGTCTTGCGCCGTGACCAACCGGTACGGCGGGATTCCCCCGAATTCTCCTATGATCGTAAATGACAACGGCAAATCCGCACCCGCAAGATTCTTGAAAATATCCAAATGCCGAACGACGTCCTGATTTTCGAGAGTCAGGACCTTGCGGGTAACCTCCAGGCTCCCCGAATCGCTGATCACCGGGCCGAGCGCAAGTTCGCGGTCGTCCTCGAGCAGAGCGGGAGGCGAAGGAGCGCTGGTGTTGTAATCCGCGTCGCCGGGAAAACCCGTTTGACCGCAAAGTGGGTCGCTTACATCGCAGAAAGTTTCGGTCTCGACCGTTAAGGCCACCGCTCCATCGAACGCATCGCCGACACAATCAGTCACCGTCCCGCCGCAGACAGCAGCCTCGACATTGCAGATCACCCCGCCTTCGTTGATGTCGAAGTCAAAAAAGGCGCCGTGAAAATTCAAAACATCGCAAAATCCGTTGCTTACGAAGGGTCCGGGCGACGACGTCACGTCCGGTGCCGCGACATCCGCAATCGGGACGGCGGATATCGTGCCCCCCGCCGCATCGGCGATTTTTCTTCCGACGGACGAGATCAGTGCCCCGATCACCGCATTCGAATCCGTGAGGTCGAGCGCCGTGTCGGCTAAAAGCGTTTCCCGCGCCGAAGCTGAAAGAGAGTTGATCTCTTCCGCCGTAAAATCGGACAGGCTCCGCCCTCCCGGCGTTTCCGTAACGTACAGAACCGCCGAGACCAGGGCGTCCGAGATCGCGTCGACATCTTGAGGATTGTCGACCGCCGCGAAGGCTCGCAGAGGCCCACTCGGAAGCTCCGCCTGAAGAATGAGCGTCGAACCGGCACTGTCTTCCGTGCCGAAATCAAAATCCCCGTCCCGATCCGTGACAGTCTTATCGATTTCAGAGACCTCGTTTCCGGCGTCGTCGATGGAAATGAACCGCACGACGACACCCGCCTGAACTGTACCGGTTCGATCAACAACCCGGCCGTTGATATCGTGAGGAAAGCTACACGTGCATAAAAGGAGCAACCCTGGAATGGAGATATGCCGAATCATGGCGTGATCCTATCAAATTTACTTTTGATGACGAGAGGTTAATCGTTCCGTTGACGCCGCTCGATCCGGAGATATGCTGAGGCGATGAAAAAGGATGATTCTTCGAAGAAACCGCGGGAACCGGAACGTAAGCCGTACGTGAAACCCAAACTGGAACGAATGAATGAAAAGGTTCCGGTCGTAACGGGCGCGCCCCCGGTACCCGGCGCTCCCGCCGCGGCGACAGCTTCTCCCGTCGCACCTGGAGCGACCGTTTTCTAATGGTCGATTTTTATATCGGGATTGAGCTTACCCGACACTGCAATCTTCGTTGTGCCCATTGTTTTCGGGCCGATCTCGACAAAGTAAACGAAATCCCCTACGAGACCGTCGAAAAAATCTTGGACCAGGCCGGGCACTACCACAAACCCCATATTGCGATGACGGGCGGCGAAACCACGCTTCATTCCCATTTTGTGGATATTCTCGAACTGATTATTCGGAAAGGATACACGTTCCACTTCGTCACGAACGGATTCAATTACAAATCGGTCTTTCAAAAAGTTTTTCATCTCTTTGGGAATCCCCAGTGGATCGGCGTTTCCGTCAGCCTCGACGGTGCCACGGCGGAAACCCACGATGCCATCCGGGGTCCTGGCTCTTTCGCAAGAGCGTTGGCCTGCGTTGCCACGGTCAAGTCGCACAACCTCGAATGTGTCGCACAAATGGTCGTCCATCGTGGAAATCGCCACGAACTTGAGGCCATGGCTCTGCTCTGCTCCAAAATGAACACCAACCGCCTTCATATCGCTCACATGCAACCGACGCCGCACGCCGTTGAGCACGGTCTGATGCACTCTCCCGAGGAAGAACGGCAGGTTGAGCAAGAGATTTGTGATCTCCAAGGCCGATTTCGAATGCCGATCGTCTTGTCGGCGGGATTCTACGATCAAACGCCTATCGCCCATTGTCGGTTTCTTAAATTGGGCGCGCTGAACGTCGATCACCGCGGCCGGTTGACCACCTGCTGCCAGCTCTCCAACCTGGAAGGGAGCGACGGTGAGGCGGACGTCGTAGCCGACCTCACAAAAACACCGCTAGAGACCGCACACGGCGCATTGCTCCAGACGTACAATAAAGTCTACGCCAGCCGCCTTCAAAAGATGGCGGACGGCACGATGCACGACTTGGATAACTTTCATTGCTGGAGTTGCATGAAGCATTTCAAAAAAGTCGAATGGATGCGGGATTTTCCCCAAAATGAATGGGTCCAGCAGGATCCGTACTTTTCCGCCGGAGGTAAGAAATGAGTTATGCGATCGATGAAAAGAAAGTCATATACGCCGACCTCGATCCGACGGAAGGAATCGTCCTAAATCTGGAGACGAAAAATTACTACCGCCTCAACGAAACGGGACAGATCATTTGGCAGCAGCTATCTGCGGGAAAGAATCCGGACGAGGTCGCGGCCGATCTTTGCAAGCGATACAACACCAGCCTCGAGCGAGCCCTGGCCGACACCAACGAATTGGTCGAACAAATGAAGCGTGAGCGCCTCATTCAGAGTCAGAGCGCTCCCCCCGCCGATTACTCCGTTGAACAAGCCCGGAAATCCAAAAAAGAAAATCCGATCCGCTCAACTTAGAAGCCGAGCCGGCGCTTAACGTTGGAGCGGCTGAACCATGCCGGAATTCTCTGCCCCGGATAAAAACGGCCGAGCGAAATCCAAAGCAATAACTTACCCCCCGAGAGCGTTTTCCATCGCCCCCCACGGTGCCTTTGAGTCACCCGCCCGACCAAATGTTGAGGAAACCAGGGGGGATCCAAATCGGCGTTGCGATCCCCTTTCGTTTGGATCGCGAGGCCTTCCTTTCTCACCACTCGGTGAACTAAAGGCAACTCCTGCCCGTCCGGCTGTACAACAACCACGTCCCCCGGCTTTAATTCATTCGCGGATACGCCGACATCCACCAGTAGGATATCCCCCCGGCACAGCCACGGCGCCATGCTTACACCGACCATTTCCATCGGAACGAGCGGCACGGACATCGATCCTACCCCCAAAAACGAAAATTTCTCTTTTGTACGAAACTCCCTAAGATGTTTGGATCAACTTTTCTCGGAGGCATTCATGAAGAAAGTTTTTTTCACTGGCTTGGCGATCTTTGGGCTCCTGTATGTGGGCGCATGCTCGGACGACGACGCCCCGGCGTCGACGACGACCTTGACTGAGACACAGGCGGAGGCGGTCGCGAGCGCCGTGGGCGAGGGCACCGGAGCTGCGGTGCAAGGCGGGGGATTCGGAAGGCTCGCCGTCCGCTCACAAGGCACCGGTTCCGCGGCCGTCGATGGGACGTTCACCTGTGAAGGCGGCGGGTCCATTTCGACCGCCGGCACCACCACCGTAAATGAGTTCACACAATCCTCGGCCTCGGCCGACTATGGCGTGACGAGCACCTTCAATGATTGCATTGTCCAAACGGAAGAGGGGGACAATCTTACGTTGAGCGGCTCAGTGACCAACAACGGCGGCTTTGATTTCACGTTTTCAGAAACGTCTATCGGCGGGTCCGTTTCGGCCGACATCACAGGAAACATCGATGTTTCGGGCGACAACGTCACAAGCGGCACGTGCGGGGTCTCCATCAGCGTAAACTCGACCATTGCCGACAACGTAGTAAATTCGACGGCATCCGGTTCCGTCTGCGGCCAGAGCGTATCGTTTTCGGAAACCGACACGATCGATTAATCTAGAAGCCAACTGTTTCTGGTTGGCTGACTCGCTGCTCCGTGGCAGCGCAGGCGTGTGAACGGTCGACTCCCCCCTGTCGTGAAGGGTTTCGTTTTCCTGGACAGGGTTGTAACCGCGATGACTCGGGTGGAAGCGATGGTCCGGGACGAAGTCCTATGGACCTTTATCGAGCCGTCCCGGCCCCCCAAATTTCTCGCTCAACGGAGAGTTCTGAGTAAAATGCCGCCCTTGCCGACGACTCTTCCTGTGCCCAGGTAGCTCAGTCGGTAGAGCAGCGGACTGAAAATCCAAAAACCCCGATATTCGCAACTTAACGCAACTGCTATAGAAATCGTTTCAGGCCCTTGTCACGCGCAAATCTGCCGTTTCTAAAGGTGTTGATGTCTATTGGTCTCGGTTGTTCAAAACGGACAAGATATAGACACCAAAATGGACACCACCTGAAGCCCCCCCGCCGGGGTGCGTCCGTACTCATGAATGCGGATATGTTAAACGGGTCTTTTCTCCGTGAGCAATGGGATTTTAGTTTTCCTACTTCTGAAACGAAGCTTTGGTCTCAAGGGCTATCTTATCGGCTAAAACCCCAACTCCGAATGACTGCCAATTCGGTGGAGCCGAAGAAATGTGTCATCTTCAACACGGTACACCAACACAAGATCGGGTCGAACGTGACAATCTCGAAATCCTTTGAGTCTTCCTTTCAATGGGTGGTCTTTCTTAGATTGGTCCAACGGGATTCGTCTTACCAAGGACTCAAGTACCTCTCTTAGGTCAGCTTCCTTTGAAGCGTCGTTTCCAATGGCCCTTTTGTAGCCCTTACGAAATTGGCGAGACTTAACGATTTCAAGCGGAGCCTTCGTCGGAGGAGAATGATCCACCGATGGAGAAATTTAGACTATTTCTTGAGATCCTCCATCAAAGAATCGACGTTCTTATGCACCTTCAATTTCCCCCTTTTTCGGTCATCATCGATTTCCCTGTCAGCGGCCAGGATCATGTCTTCGCCTTCAAGAGTGTATCCGCTCTCCATTCGCGGGATGCTTCTTGTCCTTACAATCGCGCGCACATACGTTCGGATAACAGCACTCAAATCTGTCCCAATGGCCTTGCAGATGGCATTTGCTTGGTCTTTGATCTTTTTGTTTTCCCGAACCCGAATGTTGGCGTCGAAGGAACTCTCTCTAATGGCTGGAAGCATCTGTATTCTCCTTGTAGCTACATAGTAGCCCCGTTTGGAAATCAAAGCAACCGAACTACCCCGGCCGAGGGCCATCGCGTAACTGCCTAGAATTATTCAGAATGCTACTGACCATTCCAGGGAGCTTGGATCTTTTTGTACATAACTTATTGAGATTACTATGTTTATTTCTAACGAGCTACTATTG
>DATDPG010000160.1 GCA_035292885.1 Bdellovibrionota bacterium
AATCAGGCGCGTTCGCCGTCGTCTTGGAGTGCGTTCCCGCGGAAGTGGCTGTCCGAATCACGAAGGCTATCCCGATTCCGACGATCGGAATCGGAGCGGGACCCGGTTGTGACGGACAGGTCCTCGTCGTCAACGACCTCCTTGGAAACACCGTTTCGCATGTCCCCAAGTTTGTGAAACCGACGGCGAACTTGCGAAGCATCATTGTCGAGGCGGCGAAGACGTACGTCACCCACGTGAAGGAAGGGAAAGCATGATTGCCGTGGATGTGGGGAACACCAAGACGGCGTTTGCTCTCTTCCGCAACGACGTGTTGGTCCGTCAATCCCAGGTGGAAACCGATATCCGTCGAACGACGAACGACTATCGAAATCTCATCAACGAATTTCTTCGCCCCGTTGGTATTTCGCTCAAAGCCACCGAACAGATCACGGCAGCTTCCGTCGTCCCCGCCATCACGGAACAATTGAAGCCTCTGGCGAAAGATGTGGATGTCCATTTTGTATCGCACGAAAGTCCCATTTCGTTTGAAATCGCCCTTGCCGATCCACGCTCTCTAGGCGCGGATCGAATCGCCAACATGGAGGGGGCCGTCCGCAAATACGGCGCGCCGGTGATCGTCGTGGACGTCGGGACGGCCATTTCTGTCAGCGTCCTCAATCGTCGAAAACAATTCTTGGGCGGGGCGCTGGCTCCCGGCGTGGGAATCTCCCTCGATGCTCTTTTCTCCTCCACGGCTCTGATCCGGCGTGGGGCTTTGGACCGGCCGAAGCGCGCTATTGGTTCGACCACACTGGAAGCGATTGGCAGCGGCATCCATTTCGGTTACGCCGCAATGGTCGACGGCCTGGTCAGCAAAATGAAAGAGGATCTCGGAGAAAAAGAGGTCGCCGTCGTCGGCAAAGGGGGAACGATCGATATGCTCGCTCCGTATATCGACCCCCATTTTCAACTCTACCCGACGCTCACGCTGGAAGGGCTTCGTTTTATCTACGAGAATTTGAGGTCTCAACATGGCTAAAATTTTGCTGGGCGTTTGCGGGGGAATCTCCGCCTACAAGAGCTGCGAATTGGTTCGGGAGTTTCAACGGAGAGACGCCGAAGTACGCGTCATCATGACTGCTGCGGCCCAACAGTTTGTGACCAAGCTGACGTTCGAATCCCTTACGCGTGCCCCCGTCTATACGGATCTCTTCGGCGACGGGGCGTTCGGCACGGCGCACATCGAAATCGTGCGATGGGCCGACCTTCTCGTCGTGGCACCCGCCACCGCGAACAGTTTGGCTCATTTCGCCCACGGGGACGCTCCGGATTTCCTTTCCACCGCCTACCTTGCGTTTCGCGGGCCTGTGGTTTTGGCCCCCGCAATGAATACCGCGATGTGGAATCATTCGGCCGTCCGCGAGAATCTCGAATCGCTCGGACGGCGGGATTGCAACATCGTGTGGCCGATCGAAGGGGAACTCGCCTGCGGCGAGATCGGCCAGGGGAAAATGGCGGAACCGATCACGATCGCCGATTCCGTCATGAAACTTCTTCGTAAACGGGAATCCATGAAAGGCGTCCGGGTCATCGTCACCGCCGGACCGACGCGGGAATATTTGGACCCCGTTCGCTTTCTCTCCTCGCCCTCCTCCGGGAAAATGGGCCTGGCCGTCGCGCGGGAAGCCGCAACACGAGGCGCCGACGTCACGGTCGTTCACGGTCCGCTTTCCGCTCGCCCGGACTTTTCGGCGACGTTCGTCCCGGTGACCTCGGCCGAAGAAATGAAAGCAAGAGTCGAGGCGGCCCTTCCGGCAGACGTATTCATCGGGACCGCGGCTGTAGCCGATTATCGCCCCAAGAAAGCGGCCTCCTCAAAAATAAAAAGATCCTCCAAGTTTTTGAGTGTTACGCTCGTCCCGACGCCGGACATCTTATCCTTGGCGGTGGCCCGACGACGCCCCGGAGATCTCGTCGTCGGCTTCGCTGCGGAAACCGAACGGGTCGTCGAGCACGCTCGAGAAAAATTGCGATCCAAAAATGTCGATCTGATTGTCGCCAACGAGGTCGAAGGCGAGGCCAAGGGATTTCTTCAAGACCGGACATCCGTTGCATTCGTGAATTCCGAGCAATCCGAGACCTGGCAGAATGTCACCAAAGACGCTGTGGCTCGCGCGCTTTGGGATCGTATTGAAAAGATGCGAACGAAAAAGGAGACTTCACATGCGGGTCGTCGAGAGCATTCACGATCTAAAAGCCGCGCTTCGAGAATCGAGACGGCAAGGGCATAGCATCGGGTTCGTGCCGACGATGGGGGCGCTCCACGAGGGCCACCTCTCGCTGGTACGGCGATCCAAAGCCGAATGCGACCGTACGGTCATGAGTATTTTTGTAAATCCCCTGCAGTTCGGACCGAAAGAGGACTTCGGCCAGTATCTTCGGCCGATTGAAACGGATCGCGCGCTGGCCAAGAACGCAGGGGTCGACTTCCTTTTTTTCCCGCCGACGGATGAGGTGTACGCGAAGGACCGCTCGACGCACGTGGAGGAAACCTTGATCAGCAGACCGATGGAAGGCGTATTTCGGCCGGACTTCTTTCGCGGCGTCTGTACCGTCGTCTTAAAATTGTTTGCGACGGTTCGGCCCGATCGCTCTTACTTTGGCCAGAAAGACGCGCAACAACTTCGTGTGATTGAAAAAATGACCAACGACTTGAATCTGGACGTGACGATCATCGGCTGCCCTACGGTGCGGGAAAAGGACGGCCTGGCCATGAGTTCGCGAAACGCCTATCTCACTCCGGCCGAGCGCGAAACGGCGCCGACGCTTTATGCCGGCCTAAAAAAAGCTCACGATGCTTTCGAGCGCGGTGAGCGCTCGACCGCAAAATTGGTCGAGAAGGCCAGGAAACATATCGACGCTCAACCCGCCCTTGGCGTGCAATACCTGGAGGCCCGGCGGTGGAGAGATTTCGAGAGTGTCGATCGAATTTCCGAAAAATCCATCCTTGCAGCGGCTGCTTATCTCGGCAAAACTCGCCTGGTTGATAATATTATTCTCCTACCTCCGTCATAGAAACGCGATTCCTGGTAAGTAACATCTCTGTGAAGCGCTGGTTGATCCACGGAACTCTTTTTGTCCTGACGTTCGGCATGGCGACACTCTTTCACGGTCCGCTCTACGCCGTTACGATCATGGGGATCTTGCTGAGCCACGAACTCGGCCATTACCTGATGTGCAAGAAGTACGGTGTCGCAGCTACGTTCCCCATTTTTATTCCGATGCCCAATATCCTGGGTACCTTGGGCGCGGTGATCGCCATGCGAAGTCCGATCCCCAACCGAAAGGCTCTGTTCGATATCGGCGTCGCAGGTCCCCTGGTGGGCCTTGCCCTGGCCCTTCCCGCTATTATCGTGGGGCTCCATTTTTCCGAGATCCGGCCGATGAACGAGATTGCGGGCAAAGAGACGCTCTATTTGGGGGAGCCGGCGCTATTTTCCTGGCTGTCCGAAAAAATACTCGGTCCCATACCCTCGACGCAGGACGTTTTTCTTCATCCCGCCGCCTTTGCCGGTTGGGCCGTTCTATTCGTAACGTCGATCAATCTGTTCCCGGTGGGTCAGCTGGACGGAGGTCACATGCTTTACGCCATGATCGGGAGACGGGCGCGGATCGTATCGTGGGGAGTGGTGCTCGGCCTGGTTTATCTCGCCTTTCGTATCAATCCGATGTGGTTCGGATTCGTCGTCATGATTCTTCTCTTTATTTTTCGACATCCAGCGCCGGTCGACGATGTCACGCCGATCGGACGGACGCGGTGGCTCCTCGGAATTCTCACGTACGTATTGATGGCCGTCTGTTTTTCGGCCGTGCCTTTCGATTTTCGCCCGCCTTCACGATAAATTTTTGTGCCAGTCTTGCTAATGAATTCATAAGTATACCCACATCTTGCGGCGTCTTTTGGCCTGCGACGTCGGCAGACTTCGCGGGAAAAGCCTCAACGTATCGCAGCGGATACGCCTCCGGTTTTCCCACTTGTCTTCCTAGTCTCGGCTCAAAATCCGCTCGCAATCTGTAGACATACTTATGAACTCATTAGTAAGTACGCGGAAAGTCATGCCACTTCTCCCATTGACTCAAATCCATCCGTTACTACAATGAAGGTTAGCCCCCTGCGTTGCACGTGAAGGGCGATTATTGTTTTTTCCCTTATGAGTGTAATGAAGGGCACTGTCCCTGGCCGTGAAGAGCATGCCCGGCGCGCTCGGGAAGCCAGAAGCGGATCATACGGAGCCCCCCTTGGATTTGAGGGATAAAACACTCAGCCCCACGGCATCTGCGGAGGGCTTTTCTTTGACAAGCGTCCGTCTCTCAGTCGCAGGGTTCGCCCGGGCCGTCCCAATCGAAGGCCATCGCGTCGGTCGCTTTATGATGGCACGCCCCGCCCTTGTCGGTCCAATTCACCAACACGCGGATCATCTTCTCACTATTGCTCGCGAGTAACGTCGATGGGCATGAAAGCTCGGGTGGACGGTTCGAAGCCAGCCCGGAGCCGCAATATTGGTAAGGCGGTGAGCCGGCCCCCACGACCGCCCCCCATTTGCACACGACGGCGTGGCGATAGTAGGGATATGGACCGGTACTACCGCCGCCGATCTCTTCGCCGTTCCGGTTTAAGGGGCCTTCCACGCGGATCGTTCCGTTCGTCAGGCCGGACGGCGCCGGCAGGCTGGAATTATTGCCCAAATAATCCCAGCAGATACCGGTCATATCCTCGATCGTCGACTGCACGAGCGTGGCGGCCTCGTCGGCCGTTCGGGCGGTCCGCGTTCCCTGGGCCTGCATCATGATCATTCCGCTGAAACCGACGATGCCGATGGTGAAAATCACCAGACCCACCATGAGTTCAAGGAGCGTGAATCCTTTCAACCGAGGCGGGACGGTGGATTTCCGCTTCACTCGTTCTCCGTTTTCTTTATTTTGGCCAGAAGATCCGACACCGATTTCCGATTGGCCTCTCCCGCGCCGCTCTTTTCGATCGACTCCAAAACGGCCTGGACCTCCAAAAAAAGGTTTTCTTGCCGATCAAAAAACGAATTGAGCGAATCTTTGGCCGGCAGAAGATAATCGTATTTCCGAAAGCGCACGCGCGCGGACCGGTCTCCCTTTTTCCAGGACAGCAACGTGCGATCCAGCCCATAAAGAGGCCCCGAAAGACGATGGCTCATAAGGAGCCCAATCCCGAACCACACGGCCAACGCGGCCATCACGACCGGCCATTTCATGAATACGACGCGAAGAAGCGCGTCCAGCACCCAGGCCGTCGATTCCTCACCTTCAAAAAGGTAGCTCAAGGGAGGAACGAAGAGAAAAAAGGCGCACAGCATGACAAATCCCAAGGTGACCGCCACCAGTTCAAGAGCAAACCAAACCTGCTGTCTGAAATTCACCACGCTTTTTCGTCTACGCCACATCATGTTTCGTCCTCCTCACGGTTCATTTTCGAGGCGCCGTAGCGCTACAATTCTCACTTCGCCGATTGGTGCGTTTGGTTTTGTATCCACCAGGCCGACATCCATTCCACGTTCCAACCATGGATCCAATTTCGGGATAAACCGAATCGGGCGGACCTGGATCACGTATCGCGCCACGGTGGACTCGAGGGCATCGCTCAATCGCTCCAGGTGCGTCCGATACGGAGGCTGAACGACTTCTTGCTTCTGCCCCGGGGCCAAGGAAATCCTTCTAAACCTCAGGTTCTGGCGGGTCTGCTCAAT
>DATDPG010000161.1 GCA_035292885.1 Bdellovibrionota bacterium
AGCATTTCGATTCCGACGAACAGGGCCTGGGGAATGCCGAGTCGAAGCTCTTTTTGATGGCATTTTTTGAGGATGGCCCGAAGATCCTTTCCATCGATGTATTCCATCGCGATAAAATAGTTGTCGCCGATCTTGCCCAAATCGGTGACCTGGCAAATGTTGGCATGCGTGAGACCGACCGAAATTTTCGCCTCGTCGATGAACATCTCGACGAACTCGTCGTCTTTGGAAAGGTGGGGCAGAATACGTTTGATGACGAGCAGCCGTTCGAACCCGCGGACGCCGAAAGTTTTGGCCTTGAATACTTCGGCCATTCCGCCGACGGCGATTCGGTCGAGGAGAAAGTACTTTCCGTAAACGGTGGTTTTAAAGCTCACGGGTCCGAGGTCGGGTTGCAGGGTTGAACGGTCAAAAACGAGCTAACTTGTTTAAAATCATAAATAATTTGTCCCAGCGAGTCAACGCAACGACACGGGTTCAATGGGCCGTTGCCGTGGCTTGCCTCGGAGTATGGGGGATCACACTCTCTTTTCAATTTGTATGGGATGACTTTCCCACGGTAGCGGAGAACGCGTCCGTACATCTTTGGGCGACACTCGGCTCGGCTTTTACGCATGACTTTTGGGCGCTTCATGATGTTCCGCAAGCGAGCGGATACTGGCGGCCTCTCCCCACACTCCTTTACGTCCTCGCGGCTCACGTCGGAGTTTCTCCCTTCTGGTTTCACCTTCTGAACCTCTCTTTCCATGTTGGCGTGTGTTTGTGGGTTGTGCGTCTATTGAACCGTGCCACTCTTCACGGAGCCCCGTTGGTTTTCGCGGCCCTTTTCTTTGCCCTGCATCCTCTGCATGCGGAAACCGTCGGTTTTATCTCCGCTCTTCCCGATTTGTCGGCGGCCTTCTTCGGTCTCGCGGGGATGGATGTTCTTTTCTCCAAGAAAAAACCCGGTTGGGCTCGGATCGCGCTCGGAGCTCTTCTCTTGACGCTGGCCTTACTTTCCAAAGAATCGGCCGTTGTTTTTCTTATCCTGTCGATCGGTTGGGCAGGGTGGCTCGGTCGAAAAGGGAAACCCTTTTCGTCGCTAAAAATATTTGCCGCATGCGGTTTGTTCGGAATCATTTTGTATCTTTGGCTTCACTGGAAAGTCACCGGCGGGATCGGAGTTCGATCGCTTTGGGGAGGTCGATGGGACACTCATTTGGGCACGGTTCTTCGTCTTTTGCCCTATTCCTTTTTATTAACCTGGATCCCTTTCGGGCAGACACCGACGCGGCCGTTTGGGATTTCAACCGGAGTTTCCGATTGGGCGGCATGGGCCTCCTTAGCGGCCATCTTTATGCTCGCTATTTTTCTCGGACGAACGAAAAAACCGGAAACGGACCGACTTCGAATCGGTTTTGCCACGTTTTTTTTCTTTTGGCTGCCGGTGTCGAACCTATTGCCGGCCGAAGGTTTGATCGCCGAACGATATCTATACTTACCGGTTTTCGGAACCGCATTACTGGCAGGAACGCTTTTTGAGCAACTTCAAAGTCGATCCATTCGTATCCGGACGATATCCGAGGCGCTTCCGATCCTCTGGATGGTGATTTGGGCGATTCTGGCGGTAAGGAGTGTCATGCCCTGGAAGAATCAAGAGTCGCTCTGGCGACACGCGATCGCCGCTTCGCCCGGATCGAGCGTGGCGTGGAACGAGTGGGGGCGCGTGAATCTGGAAGCCGAGAAACTTGACGTTGCGAAGTCCGCCTTCGCGAAGGCGCTGGAACTTCAGCCGGGTCACATGGAAGCGCGCCTGAATTTTTCGATTGTGAATCTTCGGTTGGGGGACTTGGAAGAGGCGGATCGCGATGTGCGCGGACATCTGAAACTTCATCCGGACGATCCTCGGGGCTGGGATCTTATGGCGACCATCGCCCTCAAGCGCGCGGATATAGAAGGGGCGGTCGCCGCGGCGGACCGGGCGGCGGAGCTGGCCCCCGACAACTGGAAATATCGATTCAATCTGGCCGACGTGCTTCTTAAGCAAAAGGATTACGAATCGGCCATCGGCGAACTTGAGGCCGCGAGGGATTTGGCTCCCCATCGTCCCGAAATCTGGATGAATCTGGCGGCGGGTCAATTCTATTTAGGAGAATATAGAGAAGCGGTTCGGCTCTATCGATATGTCGTCGGGCATTGGCCGAAGTATCCGCAAGCGCAGGAGAATTTATCCGTGGCTCAAAAACTGCTGGATGTAGAAGAGGGCAAGCCGTGACGCGGTGGCAAAGTATCGACCCATTGGCTTCGAATCTCCCGGCGGCGGTCGTCAGCATCGGTAATTTTGATGGAGTACATTTGGGCCATCAGGCGATCTTGCGAAAACTCGTGGACGAGGCGCTCGGTCGCAAGCTGGATTCCGTGGCCGTGACGTTTAATCCCCATCCGTCCGTCATCTTGGGACGCTCGTCTCCCCCCTTGCTGACGACGCCGGAACTTCGGGGCGATTTCATCGAAATGTTGGGCGTGAACCACTTCGTGATTCAGCCGTTTGATTCCGGCCTGGCGAAGATCTGCGCGCGCGATTTTGTCGAATTCTTTCTCGTTCAAAAACTTCGCGCACGCTGCCTCGTTGTCGGTCCGAACGCCCACGTAGGGCGAGGACGGGAAGGGACCCCCGAGAAACTAAAGCAACTTGCGCAAGAGTTTGGATTCGATCTAAGAGTCGTTCCCTTCGTTCAGCTCGGTGGAGAAGAGGTCAGCAGCACGCGGATTCGTTCACTCATTTCAATCGGAGACGTGAATCAAGCGATTCCTCTTCTCGGCCGGCCCTTCCGAACGGCGGGCTCCGTCATTCGCGGCGCCGGGAGGGGGCGATCCCTTGGATTTCCGACGGCGAATTTGGGTCCCGTCTCCACGGTTCTTCCGAAAACGGGCGTTTATGCGACGGTGGTAACCGTGAATAGCCGCGGTTATGTGGCGGCGACGAATATCGGCCACCGTCCGACTTTCGGAGCGGATCAAGGCTCGATCGTGGAATCGCACCTTCTTTCTTTTTCCGGAGAAATGGAAGGCAAACCGATTTTGATCGATTGGATCGCCCGAATTCGGGACGAAAAAAAGTTCAGTTCGGCCAATGATCTCCAAAGACAGATCCGATCGGACCTTGAAGTGGTTGAAAAGACGGCGAAAAAAAAGAAGCTTTTATCCAGGGAACCAAAGTACACGCTATGACACGACTTGTTACTAAATACCCGTAATCTTGAGAATAATTATATTGACAAAAATTGTCATAGTTGTTAGCGTTTCAGATTGGCAGGGTGCTTCGATAGGGTCGAAGTACAGCTTTGCAAGTCTCCAGTCTCCACAAACCCCTTTGAGTCTTACCCCGTGTAAGCGACCCGAGGAGGAAGCGGGATGAACACACGCCTGGGCGAATTACTCGTCCGAGAAAACCTGATCTCAAGCCAGCAACTTCAAAAGGCGCAGGAAGAGCAGCGCAAGACCGGCGGCCGGCTGGGTTACAACCTCACCAAGCTGGGCTATATAAAGGAGAGCGATCTCACCAGCTTCCTCTCCAAACAGTACGGCGTTCCCTCGATCAATCTGACCGAATTCGAAATCGAGCAAGATGTGATCAACCTCGTGCCCAAGGATGTCGCGGATAAGCACCAGGTGATTCCCGTGAACAAATCGGGAGCCAATCTGATCGTCGCGATGGCCGATCCCTCGAACATTTACGCCATCGACGATTTGAAATTTCTCACCGGCTACAACATCGAAGTGGTGGTGGCTTCGGAAGTGGCGATCAAGGAGGCCATCGAGCGCTATTACGACGAGGGAGAGCGTTTCGACGACGTCCTTGCCGACTTCGACGATCAAGGGATCGAATACGTCGCCGATGACGAAGAGATGGACGTCGCCGACCTCTCCAAATCGGCCGAAGACGCTCCGGTCGTGAAGCTGTGCAACTTGGTTCTGATGGATGCCGTGAAAAAGGGGGCGTCCGATATTCACGTCGAGCCGTACGAAAAATATTTCAGAATTCGGTTCCGTATCGACGGCGTCTTGTACGAAGTCATGAAACCGCCTCTCAAGCTCAAAAACGCGATCGTTTCCCGTCTGAAAATCATGAGCCAGCTCGACATCGCCGAGCGACGGCTGCCCCAGGACGGCCGTATCAAACTCAAGATGGGCAAGGGAAAAGAGATGGATTACCGCGTCTCGGTTCTCCCGACTCTTTATGGAGAGAAGGTCGTCCTTCGTCTTCTCGACAAATCCAACCTGCAGCTCGACATGACGAAGCTCGGGTTCGAGGAAAAAGCCCTGGGAGATTTCAAATTTTCGATCCACAAGCCGTTCGGCATGGTGCTCGTCACGGGACCGACCGGTTCCGGAAAGACGACGACACTCTATTCGGCTCTTTCCGAATTGAACAAGATCTCGGAGAATATTTCGACGGCGGAAGACCCGGTCGAATTCAACCTCGCAGGCATCAACCAGGTTCAAATGCACGAAGACATCGGATTGAATTTCGCCGCCGCGCTGCGGTCCTTTCTTCGACAAGACCCCGATATCATCATGGTGGGTGAGATCCGAGACTTCGAAACGGCGGAAATCGCCGTGAAGGCCGCCCTCACGGGACACTTGGTGCTCTCCACGCTTCACACGAACGACGCTCCCTCCACGATCAACCGTTTGCTCAATATGGGCGTGGAGCCGTTTCTGGTGGCGTCTTCGGTCAACTGTATTGTCGCCCAGCGATTGGCCCGTAAGATTTGTCCAGAGTGCAGGGCGGAGATCAAGATCCCGGTCCAGACTCTAATTGACGCCGGGATGGCCCCGGACACGGCGAGCAAGGTCACGTTGTTTCACGGGAACGGGTGCGGGAATTGCAGCGATACCGGGTACAAAGGACGCGTGGCCATTTATGAATGCATGCCGATCGGCGAGGAGGCCAAAGAGTTCATTCTGAACGGCGCGTCAACGGCGGAAATCAAGCGAGAATCCATGCGGCTTGGAATGAAGTCGATGCGAAAATCGGCCCTGACCAAATTGGAAGAAGGGGTGACGACCCTCGAAGAAGTGTTGCGCGTCTCGGTCAGCGACAATTAGAATGGGGACACCCGGTTCATGCCTGTTACGAATGAAGGATGTTGACCTCCGTTAACGGCGAATATGGCGAACCTGCACCAACTGCTTAAGACGATGATCGAGAAGGGGGCGAGCGACCTTCACATCACAACGGGCACGCCGCCGCAGCTTCGGATTGACGGAAAGCTGACGCCTCTCAAAATGCCTCCGCTGACGCCGCCCGAGACGAAGCAGCTCTGTTATTCCATTTTGACGGATGCGCAGAAGCACAAGTTCGAAGAGTCGAACGAGCTCGACCTGTCGTTCGGCGTGAAGGGCCTCGCCCGATTTCGCGCCAACACCTACATGCAGCGGGGAGCGGTTACGGGCGCGTTTCGCGTCATTCCGTTCAAGATCTTTACGCTCAGCGAGTTGGGTCTCCCGCCGGTCGTCCAGGAGTTGACCCGGAAACCGAGGGGATTGGTTTTGGTGACCGGCCCGACGGGGTCCGGGAAATCAACGACGCTCGCGTCCATGATCGACGCCATCAATCAGGAGCGGCACGAACATATCATGACGATTGAAGATCCGATTGAATACCTGCACCCCCACAAGGGATGTATCGTCAATCAACGCGAGATCCATACCGACACCGAGTCGTTCAAGGTGGCGCTCAAATACGTTTTGCGACAGGACCCGGACGTCGTTCTGATCGGTGAGATGCGCGATTTGGAGACGATTGAGGCCGCATTAACCATTGCGGAAACGGGGCACTTGGCGTTTGCCACGTTGCATACCAATTCTTGCGTGCAAACGATCAACCGAATTGTGGATGTCTTTCCAGCACACCAGCAGCCGCAGGTGCGTGCACAGCTTTCGTTCGTTCTTGAGGGGGTTCTTTCGCAGACGCTGATTCCGCGGGCCAATGGCAAGGGGAGAGCGATGGCCGTGGAGATTCTAATTCCGAATCCCGCGATTCGAAACTTGGTCCGTGAGGACAAGATCCACCAAATCTATTCTCAGATGCAGGTGGGGCAGTCCAAATTCGGAATGCAGACGATGAATCAGGCGCTCTATGCATTGGTCGCCAAACGGATCATTTCCATGGAAGACGGCATCGCACGGTCGTCCGACCCGGACGATCTTCGGCAGCTCATTGCAAACGGCGGGACCGTTTCCCCTGGTGGGGCCGCGCAAGCGGCCCAACGGAGGGCCCAACAAGGGTAACCCATGGCGGTCTATAAGTGGGAAGGCATCACCCGCCAAGGGGTGGTGAAAAAAGGGGAGAGAGAGGCCCCGAACCAGGCGGCGGTCGTCACCTGGTTGCGACAGCAACAGGTGCGGCCGAAAGCCATTGTCGAAAAGAAAGGGAAAGCACAGATCGGCCTTCCGTCGTTCCTGTCCGGGGGAGTCAAGGAAAAGGATATCGTTATTTTCGCCCGGCAGTTCGCCACGATGATCGATGCCGGTCTTCCTTTGGTGCAGTGTCTGGAAATTTTGGCGTCGCAGCAAGAGTCCAAGAAGTTCAAAGCGGTGCTTTACGCGGTCAAGACGGAAGTTGAAGGCGGTTCGACATTTGCGGAAGCGCTTCGGAAACATCCCAAGGTTTTCGATGAACTATTCGTGAACTTGGTCGCGGCCGGCGAGGTGGGCGGTATTTTGGACACGATCTTCTTGCGCCTGGCGAACTACCTCGAAAAATCGATGAAATTGAAGAAGAAGGTCAAAGGAGCCATGGTCTACCCGACCAGCATTATGATCGTGGCGAGCATGGTGGTCACCGTGCTTTTGGTGTGGGTTATCCCCGTTTTCGAGAACATGTTTAGGGAATTCGGAAATGCGGAGCTGCCGGTTCCGACTCAAATCGTCATCAAGTTTTCCCGAAATTTTAAAACCCTTCTCATTCCGATCATCATCTTCGTTTCGGGGATCATTTTCGGAATCAAATACATGTATGGAACGAAAAAGGGGCGCCTCATTATCGATTCCACGATGCTTAAGGCTCCCGTATTCGGTCCCCTGCTTCGAAAAGTCGCCGTGGCTCGATTCACCCGGACGCTGAGTACAATGATTACAAGTGGTGTTCCGCTGCTCGACGCTCTCGACATTGTGGCCAAGGCAGCTGGCAACAAGGTGGTCGAAAACGCGATTCAAGATACACGGGCATCCATCAGCGAAGGTAAGACGATGGCCGAGCCTTTGGAGGAAAGCGGCGTGTTCCCTTCGATGGTTTGCCAGATGATCAGCGTCGGCGAAGCTACCGGTGCGATGGATGCGATGCTCAATAAAATTGCGGACTTTTACGATGACGAGGTGGACTCCGCTGTGGACGCCCTGACTGCATTGATGGAACCCGCGATGATGGTGTTTTTGGGCGTGATCATCGGCGGACTTGTGGTGGCCATGTACCTTCCGGTCTTCAAATTGGCCGGCACCGTCGGCGGCTAGTCCACGCGCCCGTTGCTGAGCAACCGGTTAGACAAGATTTTTTCCCGATTCCGGGCTAAGAAAGACGGCACGTGTCCCAAGATCTGCAACTTCCCGAACGCGAGGCCTTAAGACAACGGACCAAGTGGCTGATCGCCTGCCGGCTGGTGACCGCCGCGGTTCTCGTGGTCGGAACGCTTCTGTTCCGTCCGGGCGGCGAGGGGCGCCTCTTCGGACCTTCCTTTTGGGTGGTCTTCGGCCTCACGATCGGCCATCTCGGTGTCGCGGCGATATTCGCCTTCCTCCATCGAATCATCCATCTGGTTCATCTTGGCGTTTTCGCGTTTTCGCAAATTGTTTGGGACCTGCTGTTCACGACAGGGTTGGTTTACATCACGGGCGGGATCGAGAGCGAATTCAAATTCATGTACTGGCTGACGATCGTCAACGCCGCGATCTTGCTCTTTCGAAAGGGAGCATTCACTTCCGCGGGTCTCAGCAGCGTTCTCTATGGGACGCTCGTCGACCTCGAATATTTCTCCGCGATTCCCGTGACCTTCGTTGGGGTGGGGGGGCCGGAAGCCTGGATCGAGCGAAAGGTCATCGCTTCGATCGTTTTGAACACGATCGTATTTTTCGCGATCGCCTACGTTTCCAGTTACGTATCCCACCGCCTCCGCCAGGCCGAAAGCAAGTTAGTCGAGAAGAGTATGGAATTCGAGGATCTGGAGGCGTTGATGGGGCGAATCGTCGACAGCCTGACGAGCGGCCTGGTCACGCTCGATCCTGCGGGACGAATCAGTTTCTGGAGCCGTGCCGCGGAGCTGATAACACAGCGATCCGCGGATCATGTCCGGGGAAAAGAGATTTCGGATATTTTCCCCGACCTAAAAAGCCATTTTGAGCTGTCATCGGACACAGCTTCCGATTCGACTCGGCCCTGGAGGTCCGAGATGAGATTTCGTCGGCCGGACGGAACCGAGAAAATTCTCGGTTTTTCCACGTCTCCGCTCCGGGCGGATGAAGGTGTCCGTCGCGGGACGTTGATCCTCTTTCAAGACGTGACGAATCAGCGCCATATGGAGGACCGGATCAAACGGGCCGACCGCCTGGCAGCTGTCGGAGAGCTTGCGGCGCGTATCGCCCATGAGATACGGAATCCGCTCACGTCGGTGTCCGGCGCGGTGGAAGTCCTTCGCAACAATTTGCGGCTGACGCCCGATGAACGAAGATTGATGGGAATCGCCGTGCGGGAGACCGACCGCCTCAATTCGCTCTTGACCGATTTCTTGCTTTTCGCTCGGCCTTCCGCGCCGCGTGTGGAAGAAGTCCCCATTCATCGTCTGCTTCAGGAAACGGCGGATCTTTTCTCCAAGAGCCAGGGGGATGGCCGGATACGCTTCGCCTTGGATCTCGATCCGACGATGTCGGTTCAGGGTGACCCAAAACAGTTGTCTCAGATGGTGTGGAATCTGATGAAGAATGCTTCCGAGGCGATGACCCTGGGTGGTCAGCTGACCCTGACCCTGCGCCGAGGAAATGAGGCGGAGACGGTCATGATCGAAGTTCGGGATGAGGGCGGGGGTATCGCTCCGGAACTTCTGGATCAGATTTTCCACCCGTTCTTTACGACCAAGACGAAAGGGACCGGGCTCGGACTGGCCATTGTGCGCCGGATTGCGCAAGAACATGGCGGAGAAATCGATGTCGACAGCAAAGTGGGAGAAGGGACCGTATTTCGCGTTACGCTTCCGGCTTTGGCCGCGCCGAAACTCGCTGCGGGCGGAGCCTAAGTGCCTCGATCCATAAATACGATGGCATTCGGTCGTCGCTGCATCCGCTTTTTCGGCACCCGTCTCCTTCGCCGTACTTCCCGGTACGCCTCAGTCGCCGGGCACCGAAAACACGGCGCATCGACAACCTCGGTGTCTCATCGTATTTATGGACCGAGGCACTAATGGCCAGGCTACTCATCGTCGATGACGAACCCTCGATTCTGGAATTTTTCGAGATTCTTTTGAAGAGCGAGGGATATGAAGTGGAAACGGTGTCCAGCGGCAGGGAAGCAATCGCCCGCCTCGACCAGCAATTATACGACCTGGTGATCACCGATCTCTCCATGCCCGAAGTGGATGGCATGGCGGTCCTGGACCGCGTCAAAGAGGTTTCAGCGGACACGCTCGTTCTGATGATTACCGCGTTCGCAACGGCCGAGTCCGCGGTCGAAGCGATGAAACGGGGCGCGTATGACTATCTTATGAAGCCGTTCAAAGTGGATGAGATCCGATTGGTGCTCCGAAACGCTTTGGAGAAATCGGCGCTGCGCCGGGAGAATCAGGCGCTCAGACGGGAAGTGAACCGCAAGAAGGGTTTTTCCCATTTGATCGGTGAAAGCCAAAAAATGCAGCGACTCTTTGATCTGATCGAGCGAGTGGCCGCCGGCCGGTCCAGCGTTTTAATCGTCGGCGAGAGCGGAACGGGAAAGGAATTGGTGGCCAAGGCCATCCACGAGAACTCGTCCCGAGAGGGAAAACCGTTCGTGTCGGTGAACTGCGCCGCAATTCCCGAAACTCTGATCGAGAGCGAGCTCTTCGGTTATGTTCGGGGGGCATTCACGGGGGCAACGTCCAACAAGCGGGGCCTTTTTGAAGCGGCTCATGAAGGAACGTTTTTCTTGGACGAGATCGCCGAACTCCCCTCCCAAGTCCAGGTCAAATTGCTGCGCGTATTGCAGGAACGGGCTGTGCTTCGTTTGGGCAGCACCAGCGCGACGCCCGTGGACGTTCGAATTCTGTCTGCAACGAATCGGGACTTGGACGACGCCGTTCGCACGGGGGATTTTCGAGAAGATCTCTTCTATCGTCTCAACGTCATTCAGATCCGAATCCCGCCCCTTCGAGAACGAAAAGAAGATATCCCCGTCTTGGCCCGACATTTTTTGGAGAAGTATTCAAAGGATCGTGACCACAGAATCAAACGAATATCCGATTCCGCTATGGACCGGCTTATGGCGTACGACTATCCCGGCAACGTCCGGGAATTAGAGAATGTGATTGAACAGTGCATGGCTTTAGAGATTGGGGAGGAAATTCGGCTTGAGTCGCTTCCTGAAAAAGTGAGGACGGCCCAGGGAACCGTTCCTTCCGTGCCTTCTTCCGGATTTCCGACCGGTGGACTCCACTTGGAGGATGAGGTTATGTCTTATGAACGTGCCCTGCTGGTGGATGCGCTTCGGGTCGCCGGGGGCGTGAAAAAACGTGCGGCCGAGCTCCTCAACATCAGCTTTCGGTCGTTCCGATACCGACTTCTAAAGCATGGGCTCGACACCGGAGAGGACGAGACCGAGTGACAAATTTTGTCACTAAGCGGGAGGGACCCCCGCTTTTGGGTACAAAAATTTGTCACCTGGAAAGATACGTGAAACACATCCATTTGTAACTACCCGTAATTTAAGCCTAAATCTAATTTATTTTAGAAGTGCCAGTGGCCCATATCTTGCTCTCTCACCAGCGAGTTTTTTTCGTGGATTAGGTCTCTAGAACGAACAACGGGAGGAAAAATGTTAAAAGCTTGGATTCAAAAACGAAACAAAAGAGGCTTCACTCTAATCGAGCTGATGATCGTCGTGGCGATTATCGGAATTTTGGCCGCCGTGGCCATTCCGGCCTTCTTGAAATACATAAAGAAATCGAAAACCTCGGAAGCGAGAACGAACATTCGTAAGGTTTACGACGGCGAAATCGCGTATTTCGACGAAGAGCATGTTTCGCGAAGCGGTTCCATCATTACCAAACAATTCGTGAGTGCTCCAGCGCAGCCGGCCACTCCTCCGGGAATCGATAAATCGGTGGCGAACTGGGAAGGTAGCTCTTGGAAGGCCCTCAAGTTCGGTTCCGATTCGCCTGTTCTTTACAGCTATTCCGCGGACACGGCCGGTTCGGGAACAACGTCGTCGTTTACGGCGAGGGCAGAAGGCGATATTGATGGTGACGGAACCAGCTCGCTGTTCGAGCGCGTAGCCTCAGTGAACGCGGCAACCGGTGAAGTCGAAGGCGGCGCCGGTCTCTACACGCAGGACGACATCGAGTAGAAAGCGCTCGTCAAAGTTCTAGAGAAGGAAGGCGGGTTGGGATTTCCCAGCCCGCCTTTGCTTTTCTGAGGATCAAACAACCTGCTAGTCTAATAGTCCGTGAAGCCATCTCTCTTTTCCAATTCGGCACGAGCGTTCACGGTCGGGCTTCTCCTTTTGACCGCTCTGGGAGGAACCTGTTTTTCTCACAAAGTTCTCTCCGCGTTCGAAGGTGAGTCCGAAAAGGTCCGGGACGTCTTTTATTTGGCCAAAGCGTCGCACATTCGCCCATTCCTACTGGGCCAAGAAGCGGTGGTTGCGGATCTGATCTGGATTCGCACGCTTGGATATTTCGCCGATGAACTCAAACGCGGAAGGGGATTTATATACCTGGATGGCTTGATCGATCTTGCGACCGATTTGGATCCTCGTTTCGAGAAGCTCTACATCTGGGCGGGAGCTGTTTTCATGTACCGCGGCGGCGCTATCACACGAGAGAGAATTCTTGCGAGCACGCGGATCCTCGAAAAGGGTTGGAAGGTCATTCAGAACGATCCGGTCGGGTGGAGGCACGATCCTCGGTACTGGATGATTCCTCAGATGATCGGGTTTAACTATGCCGTGGAGCTGCACGATCGCAAACGTGGAGCGCCGTTTATCGCCGCCACGGCGCGAATACCGGGAAGTCCGGAATTATACAAAACGTACGCGGCGACGCTCTATCGTCGCGCCGGAGAGATGGAGGAGGGGGTGCGCCTCCTCGAAGACATGCTCGCCGTCGAAACACTGGAATCCCAACTTCGCAGCGTGGACGAGAGTTCCCTTAAGGATCAGATCCGGGACCGCCTCGCCGCGTATTACCGGAAGCTTTATGGGGAGCGGGAGGGAAAGGCCCGCCTGGAAATGTTGGAAAAGACGCTGTCCGATTTGATTTCCGCCTGGCGGAACGAATTCCCTTTCCTCGACTTTGATCTTTATCTGTTGTTACGGGATGAAACCGGAGAGTGGGACCGGGAGGTTCTTTTACGGGATTGGGGGGCGAACTTTCCGCTCCTTTCGATGGCCGAAGATTCTTCATGATCTGGATCCTTCTGGGAATGGCCTGGCTGGCCGGGGCCGCCCCCTCCGTTCATTGGCTCGACACTTCCGAACTCTCGCTTGCGGGAATCAGTTTGGGGGTGAGTCATCCGCCGGGACAGCCGCCCGATTCCATGCTGGGGAATCTGTTTTCATGGCTTCCGTTTGGGGACGCGGCCTTTCGCACGACGCTGATGTCGATTGCGTCCGGGGTCGTGGCGATTCGGGCCGTTTCGGTGTGGCTGAAGCGAAGCGGCTTGTTACAAAATACAGGTTCGGCCGAACGACGAACGCTCTTCTTAATTCTTGGCTCGGTGGGCCTTTCATTCGTGGTGTCGATTCAAATGATTCGCACGGAAGTCTACGCCCTGACATCGGCGCTCGTTTGGAGCGCGATGGCTTTTGCGGCCCGGCCCGATCGAAAGTCTCTTTTCATGGCATGGCTGTTATGGGGATTTGCACTGGCCACCCATCCCGTCGTAGCCGCGTTTGCTTTGCCGTTTTTGATTCAACGGAGGGTTCGAGCGGAACCGATTCTGGCGCTCGTGGGTTTATCCACTCTTGGTTACGTGGCCTTGCGTTCGGCGGCTCATGCGCCTTGGGATTTTGGTTTTCCGAACTCCTTCGAAGCGCTGAACTGGTTCCTTCGCGGGCAACTTTACAAAGCATACGATCATTCAACGCTGGTTGATACTACGGCGAATACCGTGACGATTCTCACACTGATCGGTGACAGTCTGGGTTGGATCGTTTTTCCGTTGGCTCTTCTCGGGTTTGCGCATGCCGCGCGTACTCGCCTCGTTCTGGCGTTCCGCATGGCTTTGGCCGCGGGCATAGGCCTCTTTCCGTTGGCGACGATGACGGTCTTTTGGCCCACGAATCCCGATGCTCTTGGATACTTGAATCCTCTGGCTTGGATGCTGGGTGCCCTGGCGGTCGTGGGGAGCACGATTTTAATCCGACGGCTCGAGGCGAAAAAGCTTGGTTTCTTGATGAGTGCCGGACTGGTGATCTGGTTGATCTTCCAGGCTTTGAATTATTGGCGTCACGATACACTTCGCCACGACTGGAGCGCTCATCGTCATTTCGTTCATTTGATGGAGGAGCCGGCGCCGGCCGCTCGCGTGGAACTCGCGAGTTTTCAAACGTTCAGCTTGATGCGTTATGCGCAGATTGTGGAGGGGCGTCGCCCGGACCTCAAGCTTCACTATCGGGGGCTGGAGGAGCGAGAGGCCAGAAATGCGGCCGTTGCGCCGGACAACTTCGTGCCGAACGAAAATACCTATTGGGAATTGGCGATTCAAAGAAGCGCCGATAACCGCTACGCGTTACGCAACGAGGACAAGCTGCTTCTGCCGAAATTGCGGGCGGGCGAATGGTTCTGTCGGATCGGTTCGGCGGTCTCTTCGGATGCGCGCCGTTCCTCGTTCGTTCGTACGCGGAAGATACAGCAGGACATTCCAGCCGGACTCATTTATCCTGATGAACCGCTGATCTTGAATTATTTGGTGAAAATTCTGTTGGCGCGCGCCCAGGGGTAAAGGCGTTTGGCCGACGAGTTAATGGGGGACGCACGGCTCCTGTTCCCGGAATTTCAGGACTATTCCCTGCTCGAGACCTACGAATGAATGAAACGATTGTCGAATTTGAGAAAGTTACGAAGGACTTTACGGGCGACTTTTGGAAGAAGAAGGTTCGGGGCCTGGATGACGTGACATTTTCCGTTCATGACGGGGACGTGTTCGGCCTCATCGGTCCGAACGGCGCCGGGAAAACGACGGCGATCAAGATTCTCATGGGGCTGCTCAAGCCGACCCGGGGTTCCGTCCGGGTTCTCGGTCTACCGGTCACGGATATTCAGACCAAGCGCTATCTCGGGTACCTTCCGGAGAACGCCTATTACTACGATTATCTTCGGACCGAAGAACTGCTTGATTTTTACGGTCGGCTGTTCGGCCTTCGCCGATCGAAACGGCACGATCGAATCGACGAACTTTTGGAGGCGGTGGGTTTGTCCGATAAAAAGGGAGTCCATCTTCGCCATTATTCCAAGGGAATGTTGCAGAGAATCGGGATTGCGCAAGCCCTGATGAACGATCCGAAGCTCGTCATTCTGGATGAACCGATGTCCGGTCTGGATCCGATCGGGAGAAAGGATATGCGGGACGTCATTCTCCGGCTCGCGCAGAAAGGAAAGACGGTCCTTTTTTCATCCCACATTCTGACGGATGTAGAGGCAATTTGCGAACGAGTCGGGATCTTGATTCGAGGCAAGTTGACCGCTTGCGGGAGTATCTCGGAATTGGTTCGGTCGCGCATCAAAAGCATCGAAGTCATATTCCGGCGCGGGACAAAGGATCCCACGGACTCGGTTCCATCGAAATGGGTGGGGCAGGTTACAATGCGGAAGAGCGGCGATCAGATGGTGATGTCGGCCCTTCGTCCGGATATTTTGAACGAACTGATCGATTGGGGGCGGGGCCGGCAATGGATGCTTCTTTCGGTCGTTCCCCAGAAAGAGACGCTCGAGGACATTTTCATGAAGGAAGCAGGGGAATAGGCCGTGCCCCGGCGCATCTGGGCGATCGCTCTCAATACTTACCGGGAAGCGCTCCGTCAAAAGGTTCTCTACACGCTGGTTTTTTTCTGCGTCGTACTCATTCTCCTGTCTCGCCTTCTGGGGCAGCTCTCGCTCGGCGCGGATGCCAAGATTGTCAAAGATACCGGACTGGCCGCCATTTTGCTGTTCGGCTCGCTGATTTCGATCTTCGTGGGGGTCGGCCTTGTTTTTAAGGAGATCGAACGTCGTACGATTTACACGATTCTGTCGAAGCCGGTCTCCCGCGCTGAATTGATTCTCGGAAAATTCGTCGGCCTGACCTTTACATTGGCACTCGAGGTGGCCGTGATGACATTGGTTCTCTTCGTCATGTTGATGTTTTACCGGGAGCCGCTCGATTTCGGACTGCTTAAGGCGATTGTGCTGATTTACGCGGAGCTTTGTGTATTGACGGCCATCGCCCTCCTTTTTTCCTCGTATAGTTCGTCTTTCATGAGCGTTCTGTTTTGTCTTTCCTTCTGGATCGTCGGCCATCTGACCGACGATCTTCTGCAGGTTTCGCAGTCAAAGCTGCAGGGTTTTCTGAACGAGACCGCCGGCTTTGATCGACTTGGAGCCTATCTGTTCGCGGCGGTCGTCCGCCTGATGTCGCTTTATAATCTGGATCATTTTGCGATCAGCGCCGAGATCGTACACGGCGTACCGATCTCGTGGGCCTGGGTGGTCAATGCGCTTTTTTATGCCGTCTGCTACGTGATTCTTTTGCTCTCAGGAGCGATTGTTTTGTTCCGGAGGAAGGATCTACAGTGAACCGCTGGAAACGGATTCTCGCATCCATTTTTTTAGTCGCCGGGGTTCTGTGGGGCCGGGCCGTTCACGATTCTCGATCGGAGCTGCGAACCGGTGACGAGGCGTATTCCAAGGGTGGGGTCGAAGAAGCCATCGTTCATTGGGATCGGTGCGCGCATTGGTACGCTCCGGGAAATCCTTTCGTCGGGAGGGCGCTGGATCGACTTTGGAACGCGGGCCAATCGGCGGAGAAATCGAATCCGAAAATGGCGTTGTTGGCTTACGATGCGATTCGCGGCTCCATTTACGCCATCCGCCACATTTACTGGCCGTATAGGGAGCGTCTTTCCCGCGCCGACGATCGGATTGCCGAACTCCGAGCCGAAGAACAGGTTCGACAGGGAAAAGGGGTCGGGTTTTCCCGGGCTTTGGAACAGCACCGGAAGGCTCTCCAGACGGATGAGCGGCCCAAAACACTCTGGGTGCTTGTCGCGCAGGTCGGATTTTGGGGATGGATTTTTGCGGTCGTCGGGTTGATCTTTCGCGGATTTGATTCGGAAGGGCGGATGCAATTACGCCATTCGATTTCCTGGATCGGCGGAATCGTCCTTTTTTTCGCGGCCTGGGTGACCGGACTTCTGAATGCGTAACCGCGCCGCTTTTTGTTTATCGTTCACGTCGTTGTTCCTTTCGGGT
>DATDPG010000162.1 GCA_035292885.1 Bdellovibrionota bacterium
CACCGCCCGAGCCGGAGGCCGATTTTTTTCCGGAGGATATGGAAGATCCGTTGATGGAGGGATTTTCCGATGGCGATTCGGAGTCCCGACGAATTTCCACCGACGAAGAAGGTCGACCGGTCCGAACGAAGCGCGCCGCCACCGACGAAGAGTAGGCTGCGCGTGGTTGTGGGCAGCGACACGATCGTCGCCGTCGCAACGCCGGCGGGGAGAGGTGGAATCGGAATCGTCCGTCTCTCGGGCCCCGCGGCCGAGGGCGTCGCTCGAAAATTTTTTCGTCCGAAGAAGCCCCTCCCCTCTCCGTGGCCAAGTTTAGAGCTGGTTTACGGCGAGTTTGTTTATCCAGACGACGGCAGTGTCATCGACAACGGCTACGCCGTGCGAATGGCCGCGCCGAATTCTTTCACGGGCGAAGAGGTGGTCGAACTTCACGGTCACGGGAGTCCCGTCGCTCTTCAACGAATGGTCGCTGTTTGCATTTCCACCGGCGCCCGACTCGCCGAGCCGGGAGAATTCACAAAACGCGCGTTTCTCCATGGAAAGATCGACCTGGTTCAGACGGAAGCGGTCGCCGAGTTCATCGCCGCCCAGAGTGAAGCCGAACTTGCCGCAGCGCGGCGAAGGTTGGACGGAAAACTCTCCTCCCGTCTCCATCGATTACGAGAGGAGACGATATCAATCCTGGCCGAGTGCGAAGCCGACATCGATTTTCCCGAAGAAGGCCTCTCGCTCGTTACCCGCCCTCGCCTTCTGAATAAATTCGAAGAAATTCAACAGGTTGGAAAAGAAATTCGAGCCACGTACGAATCGAATCAACATCTTCAAACGGGGTTTCAGGTCGTCTTGATCGGCCGACCAAATGTCGGGAAGTCTTCTCTATTTAATGCTCTTCTTTCGATGGATCGGGCCATCGTGACGGAAGTAGCCGGAACGACGCGCGATATCCTTCGAGAGGAAATTCTCTTGAACGGCCGGCGCGTAAGGATTGTCGACACGGCAGGCCTCCGCGAATCGACTCAAGATGCTATTGAACGGATCGGAATGGATCGAACGACGCAAGAGATGAAGAAGGCCGACGTCGTCTGTCTGGTCTGCGACAGTACAGCCGGGTTCGGATTGGAAGATCAACGGATCTTGGATCAGTGGCCCGACAAGGAAATTTGGCTGGTTTGGAACAAAGTCGACCTTGAAATGCCGTCGGCTCCGCCGATTCTGAGACAAAGATCGTTTATGGTTTCAGCTCTGCGCGGAGACGGTGTTGCCGAGCTCCAGAACGCGATCGGCCGGCGGGTGGTGGAATTGACGACCGCCTGTTCCGATGGGGGAATTTCGAACGATCGCCAAAGGATCTTGATGGATCATTATTTGAAGGCGCTCGATCAAGCTGAGGCGGAGGGTCGAAAAGGTGGTTCGGCGGAGCTCGTAGCATTCGAACTTCGCCAGGCACATCGGGCGCTGTCACGAATAGTTGGCAAAGATGAGTCGGTCGAGGATATCTTGTCGGAAATCTTCTCCCGATTCTGTATAGGGAAGTAGAGCGCTGCGAGATGGTTCCACGTGAAACATTTACACCGGATCGTTTTTTTGATCTGGGGGATGTCTGGTTTTCTAAGCTTTTTGATGGCCTTCCATATCCCTGGGAAATTCTTCAAAAGGATCGAAAGGAAACTTGGATACGGGGGAATCTTCGGGCCACGGTCGATAAGATCGAGCGAAATGGAAATATCGTGACGCGGACAGTTTCCATCAAAGTGAGCGGGGGAGAGGCGGTCGTCCAGGCAGGAGCATATATTGTGGGGGACGAAATCGAACTTCGGTCCGGTGTGGAAATCGAAGCGGGAGCCTGGGTAAAGGGACCCACAATTTTGGGAGAGGGCACCATTGTTCGCCACGGTGCATACATTCGGGGAGGCGTGATCACCGGCAGGCGAGCCATCATCGGCCACGCGAGCGAGGTTAAGAGCTCGATTTTATTGAACGAAGCGAAGGCGCCGCATTTCGCGTATGTCGGCGACGCGATTCTCGGAAACGGCGTGAACCTTGGAGCGGGGACAAAGGTCTCCAACCTTAAGATTACAAATGACGAAATCATCGTTCGATTGCCCGAAAAGGAGATCAGGACGAGTCTTCGAAAATTCGGAGCGATCGTCGGCGACGAGACCGAGACCGGATGTAACTCGGTTCTCAATCCGGGCGTTCTTTTGGGTAAGAAATGTTTGGTCTATCCGGGGACGGTCGTACGGAAGAACTATTATTCCGAAGGAAGCTTCATCCGATGAAATTTGATGTTGTTGTTGTTGGGGCGGGGCATGCCGGCATTGAAGCGGCGCTGGCCGCGGCCCGGATGGGGACGAGAACTTGTCTTCTCACGATGAACCTCGACCGAATCGGCCACATGTCTTGCAACCCGGCGATCGGCGGCCTTGCCAAAGGTCAGATGGTCAAAGAGATCGACGCCCTCGGCGGCGAGATGGGGCGGGCGATTGATGAAACGGGGATCCAATTTCGGCGTCTCAATCTTAGCAAAGGTCCGGCGGTCTGGTCTTCGAGAGCCCAGGCCGACAAGGCGCTCTACGCCCGAAGGATGAAGCAGATCGTCGAGTCGACACCGATGCTCCACGTGAAACAGGGAATGGTAGACGAACTCGTTTTGGAAGGGAGCGTTTGTATTGGGCTAAAAACGGCGTTGGGCGAGGAGCTCCGAGCGGGCGCCGTAATTCTGACGACAGGGACCTTTTTAAATGGCCTCATTCACATAGGGACGTATACGGAGGCGGCCGGAAGGGCGGGGGACCTTCCATCAGTTAATCTATCGAAATCATTAATGAATATGGGCTTTCGTATGGGAAGGTTGAAGACGGGGACCGTTCCCCGATTGCATGAGAAAACCATAAACTTCACAAAACTGGATGTTCAATGGGGTGACGATCCCACTCCATTCTTTTCGTTCTTTGAACAATCCCCACTTTTGCCTCAAAAACCTTGTTGGATCACCTATACAAACGAGAAAACACACGAAATCATCCGAAATAACCTTTCAAAGTCTGCGATGTATGGTGGAAGGATCACTGGAACAGGTCCAAGGTACTGTCCAAGCATCGAAGATAAAATCGTTCGATTTGCCGATAGATCGAGACATCAGATTTTTTTGGAGCCGGAAGGGCTTGCGACACACGAGATTTACCCGAACGGTCTCTCCAATTCTTTGCCATTCGATGTTCAGGTCGGGTTTCTACGGACAATTCCAGGGTTGGAAGAAGTGGAAGTCATGCGTCCCGGCTACGCGATCGAATACGACTATGTCGATCCGACGGAACTTCATCCGTGGCTCGAGACAAAAAGAAGCCGAAATCTTTTTCACGCCGGACAGATCAACGGAACGACCGGGTACGAAGAGGCGGCGGGGCAGGGGATCGTAGCCGGAATCAATGCCGTATTGTCCCTCGATCGAAAAGATCCGTTCGTTCTCTCGCGTACGCAGGCTTACATCGGCGTATTGATCGACGATCTCGTGACGCGCGGAACGACCGAGCCGTACCGGATGTTCACGTCGCGCGCCGAACATCGTCTTCATCTGCGGGAAGACAACGCCGATCAACGTCTGCATGATTTCGGTTGGAAGTACGGAATCATCTCCTCCGCCGTCCACGCGAAATACGAAGCAAAGATGGCGGCGATCGGCGCGCTCGACGGCAAATTGCGTTCCCGCCAATTGACGCCGGATGCGGAGACGCTCGAAATATTTGCCGCGCTCTCCCTCGTACCGATCAAGAACGCGACGTCGCTCGAAAAACTTCTTTCGCGCCCCGACGTGAGCTGGAGCGTCTTGGAACGGTTCGATCCAACCCTCGCTTCTGAAGACCGCGCCGTGCGCGAGCAGGTGGAGATTCGCGCGAAGTACGCCGGCTACATCGAGCGGGAATTGGAAGAGATCGTCCGGGCCCTGCGGGATGAGGAAGAGGAATTCCCGCCGGACTTTGATTTTGCTTCGGTCCCGAGCCTTTCGAACGAAGTGCGCGAGAAACTTCGAACGATTCAGCCGAGGACGCTCGGGCAGGCCGCCCGGATCTCGGGCGTGACGCCGGCGGCGGTTTCGATTTTGAGCATTTTCCTTCGAAAACACCGCGAACGGAAGAAGACGAAACCGGCAGCCGATAAAACGCTCGGACGGGCAGAGGCGGGGGCGGACGTATGGGCCGTGTAATCGCCATCGCCAATCAAAAAGGGGGCGTGGGCAAAACCACCACCGCCGTGAATTTGGCCGCGGCGCTCGCCGTGGCCGAAAAAAAAGTCCTGCTGGTCGACATCGATCCGCAGGGAAACGCCACGAGTGCCACAGGAATTTCCACGTCCGAAATTGCGAATCATCAAATCTACCAAGTTCTTCTCGGCGAGTTGTCGATTGAATCGTGCATTCATCCGACGGAGCTTGAGCGATTATTTCTTCTGCCGGCCTCCGGCGACCTGATCGGATTTGAAATCGAGGCGATCGAACTTCCGGAGCGGGAGTTTTGCCTGAAAAAAGCGCTCGCCTCCGTTCGCGATCAATATGACTTTATTCTGATCGATTGCCCTCCGTCGCTCGGTCTGGTGACCGTCAACGCCTTGACCGCGGCGGACGGTGTCCTCGTTCCTCTTCAGTGTGAATATTTTGCCCTCGAAGGACTGGGCCGACTGCTGGGGACGTTGGATCGGATCCGAAGAAGTCTCAACCGGACCTTACTCCTCGAAGGAATTGTCCTGACGATGTTCGACCGGCGGAACAACCTGGCTCACCAAGTGGCCAAAGAGGTCGAGGAACATTGCGCCGCCCAGCTCTGGAAGACGCAGATACCGCGCAACGTCCGGCTGTCGGAAGCCCCCAGTTTTGGAAAGCCGATTTTTCTTTACGATATCCGCTCGCCCGGAGCGCAAGCGTATCTGGCGCTCGCCTCGGAATTCATGGAGCGGATCGGAAAGGGTGCCGAAACCACCCCAAACGTCGTACCCAAAGGAGTCGCAAATGACGGAACGGAAAGTGTTGGGCCGGGGACTCTCGTCCCTCATACCGAATCTACCCCCGACGGCCGCTGAGCCGACGGCGGGAACAGCCGCAATTGCGGCGGTGAGCAGCGTTGGGCCGGGCGCGCCCCCGGAGGTGTCGCCGAACGAAATCGCCATGAATCCGCATCAGCCACGCCGGAGATTTTCGGAAGCGGCGCTCGAACAACTGGCGCAATCCATTCGGCGGTGCGGAATTCTTCAGCCGTTGATCGTCCGAAAGAGCGAGCGCGGATATGAATTGATCGCCGGCGAAAGGCGACTCCGTGCGGCCAAGCGCGCCGGCCTGGCGACCGTGCCGGTCGTCCTGCGAGCCAGCACGGAGCGGGACCAACTCGAAGTGGCACTGGTCGAAAACCTTCAGCGGGAAGATTTAACGCCGATCGAGGAAGCCCGTGGATATGAGCGCCTTTCCGAGGAATTCGGCCTGACGCACGAAGAGATCGCCAAACGGGCTGGACGCGAGCGAAGCACGGTGACGAACATGCTCCGCCTTTTGGAGCTGGCGTCGCCCGTTCAGGAAATGGTGGGCGGGGGCGCCATTTCGATGGGTCACGCTCGCGCGCTTCTTCCGATTTCGGACGCCCGCCGGCAGGAGGAACTGGCCCATCGAATAGAGAAAGAAGGGCTCTCCGTCCGACAGGTGGAGGGGCTGGTCCGAAAGATGACGAGCGCCACGCATCGGCCGCGAAGAATTTCGGATCTGACGGCAAACCCCAATCTTCGAAGCCTGGCCGACGAACTTCAGCGGAAATTAGGAACGCGCGTGGACATTCTCCAGAAAGGGAAGGGGGGCGAGATCCGCGTGCACTATTATCAACCGGAAGACCTTCGTCGCATCAGCGATCGGTTGATCGCGGGCGCGTAACTCCTGCGATACGCCATGGCGGACGACCCAAAGTCGAAAGCGATGAAGCGACTGACGCCGCTTCAATTCAAAGTCACGCAGGAATGCGGAACGGAACCTCCGTTTCAAAACGAGTATTGGAATCATAAGAAGCCTGGAATTTACGTCGACGTGGTTTCGGGTGAGCCGCTGTTCAGCTCGACCGACAAATTTGATTCGGGGACCGGCTGGCCCAGTTTTCACCGGCCGCTGGAACCGGAAAATGTCGCGACACACGAAGACACGTCCCATGGAATAACGCGCGTAGAAGTTCGATCCAAGAAAGGGGATTCCCATCTGGGGCATGTTTTCCCCGACGGTCCGGGGCCGACCGGTCTCCGTTATTGTATCAACTCCGCCTCGCTCAAGTTTATCCCGGTCGAGAAATTGGAGGAGGAAGGGTACGGGCAATTTCTCTCCCTCTTTGAAAATTCGGAAAGGACGACGAAATGAAACAGGAAGAAGTCGCACTCTTAGCCGGCGGATGTTTTTGGGGCGTGGAACAGATTCTCCGCGAATTTCCCGGTGTCCTCGATACCGAAGTGGGCTATACAGGAGGGTCGACTGCCGGTCCGACTTACCCCGACGTGAAGAAAGGGACGACGGGACACGCCGAAGCCATTCAGGTCGTCTTTGATCCAACCAAGGTCAGTTACGAACAGCTGCTCGAATATTTTTTCCGTCTCCACGATCCCACGACGAAAAACCGCCAAGGGAACGACGCCGGCACGCAGTACCGTTCCGCGATTTTTTATTTCGATGAGAAACAAAAAGAGGTCGCCGAACGGGTGAAGCGGAAGGTTGCCCGATCGGGAAAATGGGAAAGAGAAATTGTGACGGAAATTGTTCCCGCCACACCGTTTTATCCCGCCGAGGATTACCATCAGGATTATTTGCAGAAGAACCCCGGCGGGTACACCTGCCACTGGGTTCGCGACTGAGGCGAAGGAGCCACAGGAATATGAGGAAGGAATATAGGTTCAAGGGCGGAACACGAGGGCGATTCGCGAAATCGATCAAGGTACAGAAGACGCTGCGGATCGATTCCGACGTGCTCCGGTTTTATAAACGACTGGCGGAAAAAGAGGGCATTCCTTATCAATCGCTCATCAATTTAACACTGCGGAAATTTGCCAGCGAAGGCGGGATTTTGACAATATCGGCCAAGGAATAAACGTACCCGTCAGCCGTTTTCGTGCCCCCCCTTTTTCACGGTCTTCTGCGCCTCCAGAAGATTTTGATTGAGCAGGGCGAAAAGTAGACCGTTTCCAAGTATCCAAAGCCCCGGTCCGATGTACGGGAGCAAATCGCGGTATGTCGCCCGGGTCGACGCCCCGACAAAACCTCGAACCTGTTCCCAGGGACTGAGAGGCGGAAAAAACTTTCGCAGCAAAGGGGTCAAAATCAAAAGCGCGAACAGGTTGTATGCCAACGTTCCCAAAAGAAGTGCGAACGATTTGCGAAACCAGAGACGAACGACTTTTCGGGAACCGAAAGCTTGAATCGACCGGGCCGGAGCATCCAGGAGCGAAATCAACGTTCGGCCGACCCACATGATCACCGCAAGGCACGCGGAAGTCACAACCCCCATAACGAGAAGGATTTTTCGGACCCCATCGTTCACTCCACACATTGTACTTTTTTCCTTATAACTTGACAGGTTAGGCCGATTTATCTACTACCAGCGCGGCTCTCAGGGCGGGTCTCCCCGCCCTTATTGCCTAGAATCATTAGCCTTACAAAGGAGATCAGTCATGGGACTTTTAAAAGGCGACAGCGAGCCGGCCACCCCTCCTACCTCCCTGTCGGGATCCAGGGCGACCGGATTCAATGCCATCTTGGATCGCGGAAGCGAGTTCGAAGGGAAGCTGACGTTTGAAGGAACCGTCCGAATCGACGGGAAATTCAAAGGTGAGATCAAATCCGACGCCAATCTGGTGATCGGGGAGAGCGGAAAAGTGGAAGCCGACATCAATGTGGCGACCGTTTCGATCAGCGGCGAAGTCAAAGGGAACATCACGGCCAAGACGAAGGTCGAGGTTCATGCCCCGGCGGTGGTTCGTGGAAATATTCACACCCCTTCTTTGGTCATTGAGGAAGGCGTGACGTTCGAAGGCAGCTGCATCATGGAGAAAACGGGAACGGGAACGATCTCGGCCGGAAAGACGCAGAAACCGAAGTTTGAAGTGGCGTCGATGGAAGGACGGAAAGGGGCCGACGAGCTTCGTTGATTCGCCGCAGTGCCTACATCTTCGTTCTTCTCGGGCTTTTCTTAGGTGTAGCCAAAGGTCTTCATACGGTGGGGTTCTGGTCGTTTGCCGGACTCCCCGAACCGCACGGATATGAGTGGATGGGGGTTTTGTTCTTGGGGGTGCTTTTTCTGCTGCAGAACGGTCTCTTCGCCCCGTACCTCAAAGTTCTGGAGGAACGGGAGTCCGAGACCGTGGTCAAGAAAAGGAAGGCCGAGAAGACATTTGAGGAAGCCAACTTGATGATCGCACAGTATCGAAGAGCCATTGAAGAGACGCGCTTGGCGGCGATTCGTGAGCGGGAGCAGCGGGCCTTAATGGCCGAAGAAGAAGAAAGAAGGTCCGTAACGTCGGCGAAACAACGGGCGTCGGAAGAGATGAAGAAATCGGGCGTGCGGTTGGCCGCCGAAGAAGAACGAACCCGAAAAGAACTGCGCGTCTCGGTTCCGTCGCTGGCGGAAGAAATCACGTCCCGCGTGATGGCGGCCGGGCGGGCCCGTTCGAATTACCGGCGGGCGTCGGCCGCGCCGGCATCCGATCGAGGATAAAGCGGAATCATGCGGGGCGTATCTGTACTCCAAATCGTGTCTCTAGCTCTGGGTTGCGTGCCCGGCGCGTTCGCTTCCGAAGGCGGCGGGCATCCTGATGGAGGGATCCCGGTATCCGTCTGGCTCAACGCCATTTTGCTCCTTCCGCTCCTGGCGATTCTTTTCCCCAAAATTCTGGCGATGTTCGGAGTGGCCCCCAAAGAACGCCGGGACCGACTTCAGCAAGCGGTTCAGGAGGCCGAAGAACTTCGTTCGAGGGTGGAGCAGATGGTTCGGGAATATGAGCAAAGACTGGCCGGGCTCGATCGGGAAATAAATCAGATTCTGGAAGAAGCCCGTTCGGAAGGGGAAAAAGAACAGCAAAGGATTTTAGAACGGGCGCAACGAATGGCCGAGAAAATTCGGGAAGACGCTCTGCGCATGGCCGAAAAGGAGCTGGAACGTAGCAAACGGAAACTCCGCCACGAATTCGCAGTACAAGCCACGGCGCAGGCGGCGGAAGCGCTCAAGAAGCTGGTGACGGAAAAGGAACATCAGGTCTTTCTGCACGGCCTGATGGAACGATTGGAAGAGAGCGATGGCCAAAGACGCTGAACACTTGGCGAAGCATTACGCCAAGGCGCTGCTCGACGTCATCACGGAAATGCGGGGCAAGGAGGTCTCGACCGTCCGGATGCAGGAGCAGCTGGTTGAGCTCTCCAACGTGATTCAAGGAGAAGCGTCGGCGTTTTTCGCCAACCCGATCTTCGGCCGGGAAGAAAAAGTCCGGGTTTTGGAAGCCATCTTCAAAAAGGTGAAAGTGGAACCGGAGATCGATCGGTTCGTTCGGATCCTCGCCTCGCTCAATCAGATGGATCTGGTGGATGAAGTAGCGCGAGAGTTCTCGAAAGTGGATCGTGAACGAAGAAATGAAATCGAGGCGGTGGTTCGCACGGCCTTTCCGTTGAGCTCCAAAGAGCTGGCGCGGATCGGCGAGGCTTTGGGCCGGGCCCTGAAGAAAAAGGTTTTGATCGATACGCAAGTGGATCGGGAATTAATCGGAGGCGTCATCGCCGAGGTCGGTGGAGTAGTCTACGACGCTTCGATTCGGAGTTTTCTCACACGGATGCAGGAGGAGCTGTAGGCATGACGATTCGAGCAGAAGAAATCACGCAGATGATCCGCACACAGGTGCGGGACTATGACAAACGGATGGAGGTGTCGGAAACGGGCGTTGTTCTCTCCGTAGGCGACGGGATCGCCCGGATTTTCGGTTTGGAAAACGCCATGTCGGGAGAGCTGTTGGCGTTTCCGCAGGGAGTTTCGGGAATCGTTTTGAATTTGGAAGAAAACAACGTCGGCGCGGCGCTTTTGGGGAACGACATCCTCATCAAAGAAGGGGACGTCGTAAAACGGACCGGCCGAATCGCCGAAGTTCCGGTCGGGAAGGAACTGGTGGGACGCGTCGTGAATGCGCTGGGGCAGCCGGTCGACGGGCGGGGGGACCTGAAGACCGAGGAGCGGCGAAAGATTGAGATCAAAGCGCCCGGCATCGTCGTCCGCCGCCCGGTGAAGGAACCGCTTCAGACCGGAATCAAGGCGATCGATTCGATGATTCCGATCGGCCGGGGCCAGCGAGAGCTGATCATCGGCGATCGCCAGACCGGAAAGACCGCGGTGGCGCTCGACACGATCATCAACCAGAAAGGGCTCGACGTCTTTTGCATTTACGTCGCGATCGGCCAAAAGCAGTCGACCGTCGCTCAGGTGATGGACAAGCTCGCAAAGTTCGGTGCGATGGAGTACACGACGATCGTAACCGCCACGGCGTCCGAATCGGCGCCGATGCAGTTTATGGCTCCATATGCCGGCGTGACGATGGGGGAATATTTCCGGGACAACGGCCAGCACGCATTGATCATTTACGACGATCTTTCCAAGCACGCGGTGGCCTACCGGCAGATGTCGCTTCTTCTTCGCCGCCCGCCGGGGCGCGAAGCGTTTCCGGGCGACGTTTTTTATCTCCACTCCCGACTCTTGGAACGGGCCGCCAAACTGAACGACAAAAACGGCGGCGGGTCGCTCACGGCGCTGCCGATCATCGAAACGCAGGCGGGGGACGTCTCGGCCTACATCCCGACGAACGTCATCTCCATCACCGACGGCCAGATTTATCTGGAAGCGGATCTTTTCTATTCGGGCGTGCGGCCGGCGATCAACGTCGGTCTTTCCGTATCGCGCGTCGGCGGATCGGCCCAGATCAAAGCGATGAAGCAGGTGGCGGGGACGCTCCGTCTGGAACTGGCACAGTACCGCGAATTGGCGGCGTTCGCGCAATTCAGTTCGGATCTCGACGCGGCGACACAGCGGCAACTGGCTCGCGGCGAAAGGCTGGTCGAAATTCTCAAACAGGGACAGTACGTGCCATACCCGGTCGAAAAGCAGGTCGTTGTTATCTTCGCGGCCATTAATGGATGGATCGACGGGTACGAAACCTGGGCGCTGAAACAATATGAGACGGAACTTCTTCATTATATGGACGCGAAGAAACCCGAAGTATTGCGGCTCGTGCGGGAAAAGAAGGAACTGAACGACGAGGTGAAGAGTGTCCTGAAGGCGACGCTGGACGAATTCAAGTCGATCTTTCAACCGACGGCAAAAAAATAGTGGCGAATCTCCGGGTCATACGTAAGCGGATTCGGACCGTCGCGTCCACCCGCAAGATCACGAAGGCGATGAAAATGGTCGCCGCGGCGCAGTTCCGCCGCTTCGAGGACCGCGTCAGGCAAGCAACGCCGTACGCCCAAAAACTGGACGAACTGCTTTTGGATCTTCGGCGGTCGGTGCGAACGGCGGTTCATCCGCTGTTGGAAGAGCGGCCGGTGCAAAAGCGGGCCCTGGTGGTTTTCACATCGGACCGGGGACTCTGCGGCGCTTTCAACGCCAACGTCCTGCGCCAGCTGGAGAGGGAAATGACCGAGAATCCCGCGACGATTCTCGTTCCGGCCGGACGGAAGGGGATCGGGTACGTCACGCGGCGAAATTATCCGCTTCTCCGTTCCGTGAACGATCTGTGGGGCAAATACACGTTTGAAAAGGCGGCGGCGTTGGCGGACGAGTTGGTGCAGGGATTTGTTGAAAAAAAATACGATCGAATCGATCTGTTGTTCAGCGAATTTCGGTCGGTGATTTCCCAACGACCGAAGAAAATGACGCTGGCCCCGATCGCGGCGCAACAGAGCGACGGGGAATCGGTCCTCCCGCCGATCTACGAACCGAACCGGGAGGAGATTTTGAAAGCCCTGGTTCCGCGGGCGATCCGGATCCGATTTTACGTCGCCGGTTTGAATTCATTGGCCAGCGAATTCGGGGCCCGGATGACGGCGATGGATTCGGCGACGCGGAATGCGGGGGAAATGATCGATAAACTGACATTGGACATGAATCGGGCGCGCCAGGCGACGATTACCAAGGAACTGATGGAAATTATCGCCGGCGCGGAAGCGCTTAAATAGTGTCCCGAGTCCGAGATACAGAGAAGGAGAGAGAAATGGCACAGGTGGTACGGGCGGAAGGAAGAATTCGGCAGGTGATCGGAGCGGTGGTCGATGTGGAATTTCCACGGGCCGAAATGCCGTCGGTTTACACGGCACTTAAAGTCACGAACCCCGCGATCGACGATCGGGCGTTCAATTTGGTTTTGGAAGTCGCGCAGCACATCGGCGAAGGGACGGTTCGAACGGTCGCCATGGATTCCACCGACGGTCTCGTTCGGGGAATGGCGGTTCAAAACACCGGCGCCCCCATCAGCATTCCGGTCGGGAAGGGTACGCTCGGTCGAATTATGAACGTCGTGGGCGACCCGGTCGACGATGGGGGACCGATCGAATCGAAGATGCGTTATCCGATTCACCGGCATCCACCCTCGTTTGAGGATCAGGAAACGACGGTTGAGGCGTTTGAGACCGGTATCAAAGTGGTCGACCTCTTGGCTCCGTATGCTCGAGGCGGAAAGATCGGCCTCTTCGGCGGTGCCGGCGTCGGCAAGACCGTCATCATCATGGAGCTGATTCACAATATCGCCACGAAGCACGGAGGCTATTCGGTGTTCGGCGGTGTCGGAGAGCGAACCCGCGAAGGAAACGACCTTTGGATCGAAATGAAAGAGTCGGGCGTCATCGACAAGACGGCCCTTGTCTACGGCCAGATGAACGAACCTCCGGGGGCCCGCGCACGCGTGGGTTTGACGGCACTTACAGTGTCGGAATATTTCCGAGACGAAGAAGGACAAGATGTTCTTCTCTTCATCGATAACATCTTCCGATTTACGCAGGCGAACTCGGAAGTGTCGGCCCTCTTGGGGCGCATGCCTTCGGCCGTAGGCTACCAGCCGACGCTCTCCACCGACCTGGGCGAGCTTCAGGAACGGATTACGACGACCAAGAAGGGATCGATCACATCCGTCCAGGCGATCTACGTTCCCGCGGACGATCTGACGGACCCGGCGCCGGCCACGACGTTCTCCCATCTGGATGCGACCACCGTTTTGTCGCGACAGATCGCCGAGTTGGGGATTTATCCCGCCGTGGATCCGCTCGATTCAACGTCCCGAATTCTCGACCCGCAGGTCGTGGGCGCGGAACATTACGCCGTTGCGCGGCAGGTGCAGGCGGTGTTGCAGCGTTACAAAGATCTGCAGGACATCATCGCGATTCTGGGCATGGACGAACTCTCCGAAGAAGATCGCCAGGTCGTTGCGCGCGCAAGAAAAATCCAGCGATTTCTTTCCCAGCCGTTCTTTGTCGCGGAAGCGTTCACGGGAACGCCCGGCAAGTACGTTAAATTGGCGGACACGATCCGCGGGTTCAAGGAAATCGCCGAAGGAAAACACGATACGCTCCCGGAACAGGCGTTTTATATGGTCGGAACCATCGAAGAGGCGATGGCGAAGGCCGAACGGTTGAAGAAAGAGGTCTCGGCGGAAGGAAAATAGTATGACCGAGAGACTTCAGCTCGACATCCTCACGCCGTCGCGAAAAATACTTTCGACGACGTGCGAGGAGGTTTACATGCCGGGAAGCGAAGGCGAGTTCGGCGTCCTCCGCGAACATTCACCGCTTGTGGCCACGCTCTCGATAGGAGTTGTGCGGATCAAAGACGGCGGAAACGTTGAACAGGTCGCGGTCCGCGGAGGATTCGTCCAGGTACGGGAGAATCGGATCGCGCTGCTGGCCGACGAAGCGATCAAGGCGAGCGAAGTCGATCGACTCGGGCTCGAAAAAGAGAGCGTTGAGGTCGAAGCGAAACTCCTGGATGCAGCGGTCGGCGTCGACGAAAGAACAAAGCTATACGGCGTTCGCGACTGGATCCGGGCGAAACAGCTGCTTTAACGACTTTATTTTTTCGCGACCGGAGTCGCCTTTAATTTCGTCTTGCCGTTTTCCGTCGTGACCTGAAATTTCACGCCCTGGGCATTCGTTTTCTTTTTGATGTTTTCAATCTGACCGGCGATCGTTTTTCGGAACGACTCCAGCGTGAGGCCCTGGATCGTTTCGCCGCATTTCTTTCGGTTCTCGACGTATGTACGGAAAAGTTGATCGTAGGGATCGGGTTTCTTCGAAACAGATTCTGGCTTCCCGGCGGTGGCCGGAGCAGAGGCCTGCAGCGGAGCGGCGCCGCGTTCCTTCTCGTGCAGCTTGGCTTTGAAGATGTCTCGGTTGTACGTCCCGTCTTCGATCTCGCGGAGGACGCGGTCCCAATACGTCGTGTAGGTGTTATAACGAGCGATCGCCTGCTGAAGTTTGAACTTCGCTCGCGGGTTTTTGATGTTAGCCCCGGAGTACTTGCGAATCAGATTGACGACCGCTTGGCGCTGTTTGACCGGCTCATGTTTTTCGAGACCGAGAAAGTATTGTTCGAAGGAAAGACGAAGTTTTTCGACCTCCTGGGTGAGAAGATCGGCGTCTTTGTTGATTGCGTCGGTGTCCTGAAGTTGCGTCAGCGCCATGGCCGCCGCTACTTTACCATGCCTGCGGCCACGCCGCCCGGCGATAGGGAAGCCACATGGGTCCCGGGATAATACGCTTCCAAAATCTGCCGGTAGGACTGGCCCGCCTCGGCGCGACCGATGGCGCCCATTTGACAAAGGCCGACACCGTGGCCGTATCCCCCGCCGGAAATGTCCAGGGAATCGATGGCGCCACCATTTTGTACGGAGCGCAGGACAAAAAGACTGGAGAGAAGACCCCCGAAAAGCATGCGAATCTCCAGCTCGCCGCGAATCCGTTTGGTTTCCGTTCCGGCGATCAGGTCCAGGTCGAGCGCTCTTCCGGAGATTCCCCGCTTGCGGACGCGGATATCGGTGAGGGGCGGTCGAAGTCCCTGGCTTTCGGCAATTCGGTCGAGGTCCTTTCGGCTCAGAGTCACCTTCCAGCGCCACCGATCCTCTCGCGTGAGCGTGGCTCGACCGCAATAGGAACTTGGGGGTGACAATAGATATTGCTCGACGCGGGCGTCGTTGTTGAGGGGATAGGTGGGACTCGAACCGATCTCATCGTCGACTCCGTCCAAATACGGTTGCGATGCCCCGCCCCAAATGCCTTTTCGTGGTTCCGTGTGTCCGCCGCAGATCGAATGATAAAACGTTTCGGCCAACGCTCCCGAGGTTTCGCGCACGACCAGATTGGCGGTGTCATGGATGGAAGCCGAGACTTCCGGTTTCTTCAGTTTCAGGCCGCGATAAACCTGGCAGTTGGTGCTGGCGCAGACGACGAAAGGGCGGGTGGAGTACTCGGGGAAAACATTTCGGACGGCGTACGTTCGGGCGATGATCGCTTGCGACCGCAACGCTTCGGGAGGCGCGCTGGAAAACATCTCCGACGGCACGACGCCTTCCAGATAACTGAAAAAGGGGGTCGACTGAACGAAAGAAAGCGTCGCATCCAACCCCGGCACGACGAAGAGACGAGGCCCGAACCATTCGGCGGAAGGTTCCCCGACGCGATCCTCGGCGACGAAATCGAGGAGCTCCACCGGCCCCTGAGGAGAGAGAATCTCCAGGAATCCGGAGAACTCTTTTGAGAAATTGCTGTTTTCCGCCCGGAGATTCGCTTGAACAAGGGGGGGAAGTTCAACTCTGCCGTACACGTGGCAGGAGACTTTCCAGGCCTTCTTGGCGTCGCCGCAAGCGGATTGTGCAATCGCTTCGGATGTGGGAGGCGTCAGGGAAAGCACCCATCGTTCCGTCGTACTTCCACCGATCTCCAGATCCATCGCCGAAGGTCCCACCCAACGGGCGGAGAGATACCCGCGCGATTTCCAACGCTCCGCATCGGAATTCGGATGGTGTTCTCCCCGCCCCCGGAGTCGATGCTCGACGCCCGCGAAATAAGAGACCACGGCCGGCCGCACAATTCTCCGGGTCTCCACCACCCAGATAACGTCGTTGGGAGACGCCACTTCCCATGAGCCGACTTCGGAGTACGCGCGAATCCGCATTCGCTCCAATGCGCGGAAGCGAATTTTGGAGCCGGACGGAATCAATCCGATTCGGATCGACTCCCGGTCATCGGTCGGAGGGGTCCAAAAACTCCGATAAAGATCCCGAAGAAGCCTTCCTCCATCGCCGATCTCCGGCGGAGCCAAAACCAGAACCGGCCGTTCCGGGGCACAAGTTCCAAACAACAACAGAAGGACCGGAAACGCCAGAATCCGAAGGAGAGTCTTGAAACGGGTTTTGATAACCCGTCTATTATATCTTTCGTAGCGTCGGAGGCGATTGCAAGTTTACGTCAGACCGAGCTGCACACGGATCGCGCGTTCCACCTGTTCCATGTCGGATTTTGAAATCCTCCCCGCACGAGTCTTCATTCGAATTTTACTGACTGTCGCGACTTGATCGGCCATCGCTTTGTTCTGTTTTCCGTTGAGGGTCACGTACGCCTCGCTCGGATAAAGGCGGTCCACATTTGTCGCGAGCGGAACCACCTGGACGCGATTCAAAAACTTATTGGAGGCATCGTTGCTGACAATGACTGCGGGACGTTGCTTTCGGATTTCGCCCCCGAGGGATGGTCCGAAATCAACCCACCAAACCTCACCTCGGATCATCCTCAACATCTCCGATGAGCGCCTCCGACCACTCCGCAGCTTCTCGTTCACGAGTCTCGTCTTGGGCCATAGATTGGTACGCTGCCTCTAGATCGTGCCCAAGCACGTGCGGACGCGCTAAAGCCTCCAGAAATTTACTGATCCGTCGAGGACCAATAACCATTTGTAATCCTTCGTAGATTTTCTCATCGATCGTAATGGTAAGCTTCCGTTGCATACTACACGTGTATTATACGTGTAGTATGCAAGAGCGCGCAAGGTGTCCGGGACGCTGTAAAGTTCAGGTCGCCGACTCGGGTTTTTCTTCCGGTTTCGCGCCGTTCCGGCTCTTTTGCGCATCCCGCACATGCAACAAGCCGTTGACCGGCAGAGCATCCAACCGAAGATTGAGTGACTGATCGCGATTGACGAACGCCACGCCCACTTTCATCCACTGCTTTTTCTGCAGCCCTTCCCGTTCCACGATCGTGTAGACATATTTCATTTCAGCCATTTCTAATTCCTCCTGGCCCGATCGTCTGAGCAAGAACCGTGCACATGGGAAAGCCGGGTGCGTCCCAAGAAAATCCTACTGGAGAGAGGTAAGAGACCGAACTTCAAATTCAGTACCGGCTGAAAACCGACTCTGATACGAATCAACGGGAATGGAACAACGGCGCAAAGCAATATTGGTTTTCGTCTTCTTCACGCTTTTTTACGCGTTGAGTAATTCCTTCCGCCCCACGGTCCAGATGCCGGACGAAGAATACGTTCTTTTGGTCACGTCCAATCTGGTATCCCAAAGGCCGCTTTATCTTCCCGACGCCGTTCCCAAGTACCCCGGAGCCGCCGACTTAGGAAAGAACGGAAAATACTATTCGGCATACCAAATCGGTCAGTCGTTGGTGTATGCGCCGTTCTATTTCGCGACGAAACAGATTCTTTCTTGGAGTGAACCGTACGGTTCGGTGAAATACGGAAGCGAAGTTGAATACGACGTTTGGTTGGAGCGCGAAACGCGCCGTTATCTTTACCTCTGCCCGACGCTCTTTGCCGCGCTATCCTGCGCGATCTTTTTTCTTTTCGCCTGCGGTTTAGGATTCGCCGAAACTACCGGCCTGGCACTCACCGTCTTTTATGGCCTTGGAACGATGGTCTGGCCCTATTCAAAACTTCTTCTCACGGAAACGACGCAAAACCTTCTCCTGTTGAGCGCGGTCTACCTTCTCTTCAATCAGAGGAAAGAAGGCGCCCTGCGTCCCAAGGCTATGGCTCTTGCGGGCGCCTGCTTCGGCCTTCTGCTCTCCATCCGCGTGATATTCATCGTGCTCCTGCCGGTCCTCGCCGTTTATTGGTTTTGGAAAAATCGCAGTGAGCGAAGACTGATCGCTCCCATCCTGGCTTTCGGCCTTCCGGCGGCGCTGCTCTTTGTTCCTCAGCTCATCTACGACTACGTCCGATTTTCCAATGTTTTTTCTCTCGGGTATGGCGGCGCGGGGTTCACGACCCCTCTTTACGTAGGTCTCTTCGGTTTTCTCTTCAGTCCCGGAAAAAGCTTCTTCCTTTATAGTCCGGTGGCGCTTCTCTTTTTCTTTGGGATGCGCCCGTTTTTGAAACGGGCGCGGGCGGAAGCGCTTTTGTTTTGTGCGATTGGCCTGATCGTTCCGATTAAATATGCCGGATGGTGGGTCTGGTCGGGGGATCCCTGTTGGGGGCCCCGCTTTCTTTTGGTCATTACGCCATTTCTTCTTCTCCCCGCGGGGGAAATCCTCGAACGAGTCATTCAACGAGAGTCGATTCTTAAGCGCGCAATCGTCGCGCTGCTGTTTGCTCTTTCCTTCACGGTCCAAGTCCTCGCGGTTTCGGTTCACTACCTTTATTTTCTGAACTACGTGCGCCAAGCCGCTTCGTTTGTTCCCCCAAGCCGCCTGGTGGCCTCGCCGTTGACGGCCGACGGCGCGCTGCCGTTGCGCGACCGCCATTTGGATACGGAATTTAATCCCGAATACTCGCCGATCTTGGGACAAGCTTGGCTCGTCAAGACGCTCCTTACACACGATCCACATCCGGCACTTTCGGCCCCGTGGAAAGGGCTCGGTTTTACCGCCCTGCACGATGCCGTCCCGCTCAAGGTCGCCTGGGATATCTGGGTCGTCGAGCTTTTGCGCGAAGGGCTTTACTGGCGAAACATCAAAGCCATTCTCGGCGCGATTGCGCTCTTGATGATTCTCACGATCGTCGGCCAGGAACTCTTTCGATCGGTCTTCGTTCCTCGGCCGTGAGACCGTTACTCCTGCAAGAAAAACTGTTGGGGGCTTTTTCGGGTCGTCGGTGGTTTCTTTCGGCTCGGTCCCTTCCCGGAACGCTTCGAAGACGGCCCCCTATTCTTCTTCAAATGGGCTATGTACGTCTAAGAACCGAAATCTCCTGAAGTCACTGTCGTGCGTATACAACATCCGGACTCCGTGCTGCTTTAAGAGCGAAGCCAGATGAACATCGGACACGTGGCTTCCGCGGGCTGGAAATGTGCGGGTCACTTCTTTGTAGACCTCCCAGAAGCCGTCTTCCTCCACCAACATTCTCGCCCTCGGAATGGAAAGCAAGCGATCCACGTTCGAGCATGCGTCTTCCGGCGTAAGGGGAGAAGAAAAAATAGCCGCATGAGTGGATATGCGCACATAGCTTATCACCACAACCCACGGAATGCAGAAGAGGTCGGCACGAGAAGAGCATCCTTCTAGAAAGGATTTTGCCTTCGCATGGAAGGGGCTCGCTTCGTCCGAAGCGTACAAGAGAATGTTCACATCAACGGAATAGCTCACGACTTATTTTCTGTGAGGCGCCAAACGAGCTCTTTATCGGCCAGATTGACCCGTGAGTTCATCGATCTTGAAATCCATTTCCAAGAACTCTTCTTGGGAGGGGGACCGGCCGGTCGGCCAAGCGCCTGGGCCAGAAGCTCGGAAATTAGCTGCCCTAACGGTCTCTTCAGCCTCCGCTGAAGCCGGCGGACATCGCGCAACACAGGCTCGTCGATATTGATGGTGGTTCTACCCATGATGACCTGATGTTATCATAAGACGCATCAGATGTCGATCTGATGTTCAACGAAAACTACGTGACAGGTGGTTCTCTGGAGGATCGAAATTCGGGCGGAGAGCTTCACTTACTCCTGCAAGAAAAACTGTTGGGGACTTTTTCGGGTCTTTGCTTCTTCGGTGGTTTCCTTCGGCTCGGTCCCTTCCCGGAACGCTTCAAACACGGCCCCCTTGGTCTTGCCCGAAGCGAGTTTCCCCGTTTCCGGATCGATCTGCGCGAACAAGATTCCGTCCGGCACCTTGAAATCAAGGACCGACTCGCCTTTCAGCGCTTCTTGCATAAAAGCGAGCCAGATCGGACTGGCCACGCGCCCTCCCTCCTCTTGCACTCCCAACGTTCCGACTTCGTCGAAGCCGACCCAAACACCGGCGGCGAGGGAGGGGGTAAACCCGATGAACCAGGCATCATTGTTCTCGTTCGTGGTTCCGGTCTTTCCAGCTGCGGGGCGGGCGAGGGCCTGGGCACGGCGGCCGGTTCCGAAATGAATCACTTCCTTTAAGAGATGGGTCATCACGTACGAGGTCTGCGGGCTGATGGCGTATTCCGGCGGCAATTCCGCCTTCGGGTCTTTTCCGATCGTCGTCGCTTTTTGATGGAGTCCCCGGGAAAGCCAGCGCTGCTCCGCCACGGCCGCCTGTTCCACGATATCGAGAGCAGGGTCCTCCAAGATATTCCGTTCGAGGACATTCCCGTCCCGGTCGACGATCTTTTTGATGGCGATCGGTTCGACCTTTTTCCCTCCCGCGGCAAAGACGGTGTACGCCTTGACCAACTCAAGCGGATAGACGCCGGACGAACCGAGAGCCAGGGAAAAGTCGCGGGCGAGCGGAGCCGAGATCCCCATCCGTTGAGCATAGGAGATAACCGTGTCGATCCCCAACTCCTGCGCGATTTTGATCGTCGGCACGTTCCGCGACTCGATCAGGCAGTCGCGGAAAATCGTTTCGCCGTGAAATTTTCCCGAGAAGTTCTTCGGCCGCCACCGAACGTCGGTGGTCGGGTCGTCGTACACGATCGGAGCGTCGATGATCATGCTCGCGGCCGTAAACCCATGGTCGATCGCCGCGGCGTAGATGATCGGCTTGAACGCCGAACCCGGTTGGCGCCTGGCTTGCGTGGCCCGATTGAATTCGCTCTTTTCAAAATCGTATCCCCCCACCATCGCGCGAATGCCGCCGTTACGCGGGTCGATGGCAATGAGCGCGCTCTGAACCATGGGTTCTTGGCTCAACGCCAGGGGGATAACATCCTTCGGCAAGGTTTTTTTGTGTGTCGATGGGTCCTTGACGAGCCGAACCAGAACAACATCCCCCTGCTTTAAAGCCTGACTCGGTCGGTCGATGAGATGGGCGCTCCAAAGTTTTTCGCCATCCGGTTTTCGCGCCCAGGACATCTCTTCGATGGGAATGGCTCCCTTTTGGGTACCGAGCGAGACGAAAGCGACGCCCTCCCTGTCGCGAACTTCCGTTACAAGAGCTTTGTATTTGCGCTTTGGATCGAGAGGCCCCTTGTTCTCCTCCTCGAGCTTCTTGAGCAGCGGAGGCCATTCGGCCTTTACGAGATTTTGGATCGGCCCGCGGTACCCCTGATGGCGGTCCACCGCCTCGACGCCTTCGCGAATCGCCTCCTGGGCTCCTTTGGCCGCCGAGGCGTCGAGCGTCGTATAGACCTGAAGACCTCCTTCCAAGACCAATTCGTCGCCGTATTTCTCAACCACATACCGCCGCACATGTTCTACGAAATACGGGGAGTACTGAAAATTGACGTTGGACTGTTCCAAAATCGCAAGCTTCTCCTCCAAGGCGTTTTTTTGATCCTCTTCGGAGATAAAGCCTTCTTCCGCCATTCGTTTGAGAACGTACGCCTGCCGTTTTGAGGCGCGTTCGAAGCTGGCATGTGGGTTGTCGGAACTGGGAGCCTTGGTCAGTCCGGCGATCATCGCCATTTCTCCCAGCGTGAGATCGGCGACGTCTTTGTTGAAGAACGTCTGGGAGGCGGCCTGGGCACCGTACGAGTGATGACCCAGGAACACCTGATTCAGATAGATTTCGAGGATCTGTTCTTTGGTGAGGTATTTCTCCATCTTAAAGGCGAGGACGACGTCGCGCGCCTTTCGCAGGAGACTCCGCTCGCGCGAACGGAGAAGAATTTCTTTCGCCACCTGCTGCGTGATCGTGCTTCCCCCCTGTTTCACCTCTCCCGCCAGCAGATTCTTGAACATAGCCCGAAGAATCCCGCTCCAGGATATCCCTTTGTGCCGGAAGAACTGATCGTCCTCCGCCGCAAGGAACGCTTTGATCAAGAGCGGAGGGATCTGATGAAGCGGAACGAAAATCCGCCGTTCACGGTAGAACTCGCCGATTTTGATGTATTCATCGCTGAAAATTTCCGAAGCGACCGGCGGTCGGTAACGTTGAAGGGTCGATACGGAAGGGAGATCCCAAAGGATCGCAACACTGAGGACGCCGGCGGCGCAAAGCAGACCGAGAAATGCATAGGCTACCAATCGAACTTTTGTCGCCAGGTTCATGGATCGCGCGAAGCTCTTACTTTACAATGAGGAGCGATTCATTTCGAGGACGATGACCGACAGCCCCGAAAAACGCCGTTTTGCGCGTATCGACCTCGACGCCCAGATCAAAGTCGCTTTTCCGGGGACTGACGCGCGGCGCCAGCTCTTGATGGAGAATCTGAGCGCCGGCGGTCTTTTTATTCGAACGCCTCAACCCAAGCCGATCGGGACGAGATTGCAGTTTGAGTTTTCGGTCCGCGACGGCGGAAAGCCGATCGTCGGGGCCGGTATCGTACGTTGGATAGAACCGGACCCTCAAAAGCATCCAGGTATGGGTATTCAGTTCACGGAGCTGAATGAAGAGGGGAGAAGAGAGCTGTCGGAAATCCTGCAAAACCGCAATGGACGGTCCTCTACATAAATCCAGCCCTTCTCGCCGAGCTTAGTGCCAGGCCGAATTCCTGGAGGTCGTAAGAAGGGTGCTTGACAAAGGATAGGGGCTTCACTTATAGAACCGGGCCTCGATGGAGGTTCGCGTAAGTGCCTGGATTTAATGGGCTTTTGACCGTGCTCCCCAGGGAAGCGGGATGCGGTCGAAAACGCGGCGTCGGCGGGATTTCCTACGGATAATGGAGGCAGAAGATGGTGGCAACGACCCGGGATTGCGACGAAAACGTGGCGCGCACATTGCGGCTATCGATTACCGGCGAATGCAACCTATCCTGTTTCTACTGTAAACCCTTAGGGCGGGCTCGGGCGCTTTTTGAAACCAAGAATCTGATTCAACCCTCGGACGTAACCAAGCTCGTCAAAATTGTGGGTGAGCTCGGTGTAACCCGCGTGATCATCGCGGGTGGCGAACCTCTACTTCGAAAGGACGCCGCCAATTTCGTTAAAGCGGCAAGTGCGCATAAAGCGATTGAAGAGGTTCGTGTCGTGACGAACGGAACGCGCCTGAAGGATTTCGCCGATCCATTGCGAAAAATGGGCCTTAGGAAGATCGACGTCAATTTCGACAGCCTCGATTTTCGGAAATATCAGCGGATTACGGGGGAAGATCATCTCTATCGGGTTTTGGACGGCGTGGATAAGGTCGAAAAACTTCACTACACCGATATTCGGCTCAACATCCTCTTGTTGAGCGGGATCAACGACGGCGAGGTGATCAATTTTTCCCGAATGACGAAAGACCACAAAGTCCATTTACGTTTCATCGAATATCATCCAAAAGTCGCGAGCGGCGACCCTTACGCCGACCGGCCGACGTTGTCGGTTCTCGGCGTGAAACGGATGATCGACAACTTCCAGCAATTGAGGCAGGTCGAGTTCTCCGCCGACGACGATGGGAGCGCCCCCGCTTGGCAATTTGTGGACGGTCTCGGAAAAATTTCATTCGTCAGCCGAATGGAACTGGACAAGGAAGAAGCGGAACCGCGAATCCTGTTCAACGCGGACGGCACATTGTCGAACGAAATCAATCCGCAGCGATCGCAACCGATTTTGGAAGAGCTTCGTCGGGACGCCAAAGAAGACCGGCTCCATCGGATGATCGAGAAGATCATGCGAAGCCCTTCGGTTTCCAGGAAACCCGAGCGCGCGCCGGCGGTCCTTGTGGCGCGAGGCCGACCTTCGGCGTCAAAGTCGCGCCGTGCGGTAGCCACGCACTAAAATGCGCATATAATCACGCTGTGTTCGGAATCGGCACGGGTGAACTTATCATCCTTTTTTTCATTGTTTTCTTGGTGTACGGGCCGGACCGGCTTCCGCACCTTGCCCGAACGCTCGGAAAAATCGCGCGAGACCTGCGAAACGCCACGGACGAAGTCAAAAACGCCGTGTCCAACCCGGTCGAGAAAATCTTAGCGGAGCCAAAGCCGGAGACCAAAAAAGAAAAACAGACGCCGGACGATGGAAAAAGCGCCACATAGCGGCGAAGTCCGAATGTCGTTCATGGAGCACCTGGTCGAACTTCGCCAGCGGCTGGTGAAGTCCGTGATCGCCGTATGCATCGGCTTTGGCGCGGCGTACACGTTTGCGGAGAGGCTGTTCGGATTTCTGACGATTCCGTACAACCAAGCCTATCGAGAAGTCTTTCACCGAGAAGCAAAACTGGTGAACACCGGGCTCATCGAACCGTTCCTGGTCTATTTGAAGGTGGGAATGATGGCCGGCGTTTTTCTCGCCAGCCCCTTCATCTTTTATCAGCTGTGGCAATTCGTGGCTCCCGGACTGCGGCCGCAAGAGCGGAAACATGTCGTGCCGTTTGTTCTGCTCGCATCGCTCTTTTTTATCGGAGGGGCGTTGTTCGGATACTTCGGCGTCTTTCCGATCGGATTTAAGTATTTTCTTTCCGTGGCGCCCGCGGGCTACGTGGATCCGTTGATTCGGATGGATGAGTATTATCGACTCGCGGCTTGGATGATGGTCGTCTTCGGCCTGGTCTTCGAAGGCCCGCTGATCGTTCTCTACCTC